>JAZSJN010000175.1:0-6381 GCA_045534315.1 Candidatus Scatosoma sp. | reverse complement strand
AATGTAAGATACTATTACACCCATTTCTTTCAATTTTTGCATAGCGTTGTCGCGGTAGATTACGCTTCCGCCCGTTGCAATCACGCAACGGTTTGCGGTGATCTCGGAATTGACTTTCCCTTCAATATCCAAAAACGCCTCTCTGCCCACTTCGGCAATAATCTCGCTAAGGCGTTTTCCTTCGCGCGCTACGATGACGCTGTCGCTGTCGATATAACCGTAGCCGATCACTTCGGAAAGTTCTGTACCGATCGTCGTTTTGCCGCAACCGGGCATACCGATCAAAATAATATTATTTTTTTTCATTTTCATTCTCCCAAAAATTCCTTAATGCCGCGTATCGTCTTCATAAACTTCGCAAAAACGAGCCGCAAAGGACGGTTCTTCGCCACCCGCGTATAAATGCCCCGTATCGCCAAAGCCCGCGCAACGGAAAATTACCGTACCCTTTTGCCGTTCTTCCGTATAAATCGTCGTTACCGACGACGTCAACGCCGTAAAATGGTGCCACAGCGGAATCGCAGAAAAACCCAGCAAATGGGAAAGAAGTAACATCTCTAACCCGAAATGGCAAAAGAGTGCGATCGTATCGTGATTGCCTTGCTCCGTTTTGTAGATTTCGCCGTCGCGAACGTACCCGTGTTTTCCCAAAAGTTCGTCCAAGCCTTCCGTTACATAACGAACGCGGCGTTCCATCTCGGCTTCTTTATAAAAATCTTGTTTGTACCAATTTTTGTGATGGTACATATCTTCGTTATCCACCCAATTCTTAGGCAGCCAATCCCACGCATGCGTACTTTGCCCTAATGGCAGCTGCACGGGCGGGTGCCCGAATTCCGCCAACCAATCCTTGATCACAATATCCTTTTCTTTACGTAACGCCCTTGCCGTATAATCGCAGGTATGTTTCGCCCTACCCAAGGGGGAAGAATACAGATAATCGATTTTTTCCTTGCTCAGTTTTTGCGCAAGCAACGCCGCTTCTCTGTGCCCCTTTTCCGTCAACGTGTCGTTCGCATAATCGGGATCGCCGTGACGAATGATTAATATTCTCATACGTCGATTTCCTCCATAAACGGCATCAAAATCGAGTTCTGCACAAACAGGTATTCGTCCTTGATTTTTAACCGATCACCGTTAAGTTCCAAATATTTCACCGACGATTTTAATGCGTTGGGGAAATCTTCCCCGATCGGATTTCCGAATTTTTCTTCGTATTCTTTCATGGAAAGCCCATAAGACGTACGCAAAGCAAGCATCAAAAACTCGAACTTTGCCGTCTTTTCGTCCACTTCTTCGCTGGTAATGGCAGGATAAAACCCCGAAATGATACACTTCATATATTCGTCCAGATCGAACGTGTTGGTAAACCGACGCCCCATCATAAAGGAGCTTGCCGATACCCCCACGCCGATATATTCGCCACGTTTCCAGTAATTTAGATTGTGCTTGCTCTCATACCCTTCCATGGCAAAATTAGAAATTTCGTACCGTTTGTACCCTTTTTCTTCCAATAATTGTCTGCCGTATTCGTACAGTTCGGCAACCTCGTCGTCATCAGGCAACTCACCGTTGAGATAATCGGTGAAGATGGGCGTGCCGTCTTCCACTTTGAGTGCATACATGGAAATATGTTTCGATCCGCATGCATGCGCCAATTCGATCGTCTTTTTAACATCGTCCTTCGTTTGATTTTTGAGCCCCAACATAACGTCCGTGCTGAAATTTTGCCCTTTTAAAAGATTGGTAGCATACACGTAATCGCGCGCATTGTGAATTCTGCCAAGATCGGCAAGTTGACTATCGATCGCCGTTTGCAAACCGATAGAAAAACGGTTGATACCCGCTTGCAAATAAGTCTGCACTTTGTTCTCGCCGATCGTACCAGGATTGAGTTCCAACGTGATCTCCGCGTCCTTTTTCAATTTAAAACAGGCGCGTATTTGGTTCATTGCGCCCAAAATGAGTTTGGGCGGAATATAGGACGGCGTACCGCCGCCAAAGTACACGGTGTCGAACTCGTAATCTTTCAGCTCTTCCCCGCGCATTTTTAATTCTTTGTACAGACACGCCATATACGCGTCGGCATAGGCAATTTTATCGGGATACGACGTAAAATCGCAATAGGAACATTTGTGTCTGCAAAAAGGAACGTGAATATAAATACCAGCCATTTTTTAATCCTTATTCGTCTTTAATATTTCCATAAATACTTCGCTCGGCACGTCTACGCTGCCCACCTTACGCATACGCTTTTTCCCTTCCTTTTGTTTTTCAAGGAGCTTGCGTTTACGCGTGATGTCGCCGCCGTAACACTTCGCCAAAACGTCTTTGCGGACAGCCTTGACCGTTTCACGGGCAATAATTTTGCCACCGACCGCCGCCTGTACGGGAATTTCGAACAACTGACGGGGAATCGCTTCTTTCAAATTTTCGCAAAGCGTTCTGCCCCGTTCGTACGCCCTGCCTTCAAATACAATCGTCGAAAGTGCGTCGCAAATTTCGCCATTGAGCAAAATATCCAACCGCACGAGCTTAGAGCGTTGATAACCCGCAAGCTCGTAATCAAAGCTCGCATACCCCTTCGTACGCGATTTCAAGCTGTCGAAAAAGTCGTACACGATTTCGTTTAAAGGCAACGTGTATTCCAATTTTACACGGCGTTCGTCCATGTACGTCATGTTGATAAACACCCCGCGTTTTTCCTTACAAAGATCCATAATCGGTCCCATATAATCGGGGGGCGTGTAGACGTCCGCTTTTACAATCGGTTCTTCCATGTATTCGATATCCGACGGATCGGGCAAGTGGGACGGATTATCCACGAAAAACTCTTCGCCGTTCGTTTTGTGTACCAAATAGCTAACCGACGGCGCGGTGGTAATGATATCTAAATTAAATTCGCGCTCGATACGTTCCTGAATGATTTCCATGTGCAAAAGCCCAAGGAATCCGCAACGGAAACCAAAGCCCAACGCAACCGAATTATCGGGTTCAAAAATCAACGCCGCGTCGTTTAATTGCAACTTAGAAATGGCGTCTTTAAGATCGTTGAATTTACTGCCGTCCAAAGGATAGATACCGCAAAAAACGACGGGTTGAACCTTTTTATAGCCAGGCAAAGGCGCAGGCGCAGGGTTTGTGGCAAGCGTAACCGTGTCACCTACCGCTACGTCCTGTATCGATTTGATCGACGCCGCAATATAACCGACTTCGCCTGCCTGCAAGCGTTCCTTAGGGAAAAGCCCGGGCGCGAACGCACCGACTTCGGTAACGTCGTACGTCGTCGGGGATAAAAACGTCTTGATTTTATCGCCGACTTTCACCGTTCCGTCCATAATACGTACGAACAAAATAACCCCTTTATAATTATCGTAATAGCTGTCGAAAATGAGCGCCTTTAAAGGCTCTTCCGTATCGCCGCTGGGCGCGGGAAAATAATCTTTGATCGCCTCCAACAGATCTTCAATATTCGTACCTTCTTTCGCCGAAACGCAAGGCACGCCGTCTGCGGGTAAACCGATCACGTCTTCTATCTCTTTTTTGACTTCGTCCACCCTTGCGCTGGGCAAGTCGATCTTATTGATTACGGGCAAAATTTCCAAATCGTTTTCGATTGCAAGATATACGTTAGCAAGCGTTTGCGCTTCTACCCCCTGCGTTGCGTCCACGACCAAAATCGCCCCTTCGCACGCCGCAAGCGAACGGCTGACTTCGTAGGTAAAGTCCACGTGTCCCGGGGTATCGATCAAGTTATATTCGTATTCCTGCCCGTCCTTGGCGTTATAATACATGCGGACGGGGGTGAGTTTGATAGTGATACCACGCTCGCGCTCAATATCCATGCTGTCCAAAAGCTGTTCTTCCATATCCCGCTTGGACACCTGCCCCGTGCGTTCGATCAAACGGTCCGCAAGGGTACTTTTGCCGTGGTCAATGTGTGCTATAATACAAAAATTTCTTAATTTGGAATTGGGTTTTGCCATAACTTTTCCTTATTGATTATTCTCTTATTTTGTTTTACTACGTGCTTTGTGCCCAAAAATGCCCCTGATTATTTACTCTCTTTAAAATATTCGATAAAGCTGTGCAGGGCGTAAGACACGGGTTTATTTTTCGGCAGCAACATACCCACCGAACGAACAGGCAAGACGGGATCTGTTTCGATTTCTAACAGTTCCCCCGTCCCCAAACGGTGCGTAGCGTATTCGCGCGGGATCACACCGATCCCCATGCCGCGTAAAACGAGCCGTTTCATCAAATCCCAACTTCCCACTTCGATAGACGGGGTTAATTCTATGCCGACCGTATGGAAAAAGTTATCGATCGCATGCCGTGAAACGGTGTTTTTGTCCATTAAAATTAACGGATATTTTTTTAATTGTCCCAAAGAAATCTTACCTTCTGCAAGTTCTTTGTACTTTTCACCCGCAATAAATATATCGTTGAGCCGCATACAATTGCCATAAAGTTCAAGTTCAGGATCGACTTTAATCGGCAAATTCACAAACGCAATATCACAACGGTCGGCTTTTAATTTTTCAATGGTGTCGGGGGTAAAATCCGCCATAAGCTCGATCTTGACCGCGGGAAAGCGTTCGTGAAAGTCCACAATTTTATCGGCAAGGAAATACTCGAAAATCGTGTCGCTCGCGCCGATACGTATCGTACCCGTTGCCGACATTTTCGTCTGCGCAATACGTTTTTCCGCTTCGTTTAACAGTCCCAAAGCACGTTCCACTTCGTCAAAGATCAGTTTCCCACCCTGCGCCGAAAGTTCCATACCCCGATGCGTGCGGTTGAACAAGCTAACCCCCAACTGATTTTCCAGTTGTTTAACCGACTGCGAAACCGCTGGTTGCGAAATGTATAATTCTTCTGCGGCACGCGTCAAACTGCCGCATTTTGCCACCGTATAAAACACTCTGTATAAATCCAAATTAACCATACTCTACCTGCCCTTATCTTCTGTCGTTCGCCCTTTTAAAAACCACGCTTATTTCCCCACGCAGAATTTTGAAAAAATCTCTTCAATGATCGCTTCCGTCGCCGTTTCGCCCGTAATCTCACCAAGGGCGTCCCACGCTTCTTTTACGTCGATTCCGATCAAGTCGAGCGGCTCTCCCGCCCGACAAGCTGCGATTGATTTTTGCAAGCTATCGTTTGCGCGCTTGAGCGCTTCGAAGTGCCGTTCTTCGATCAAGAACGCCGCGTCTTCGCCGCGCGCGCCAAACCCCTTTTCGTATAAAAGCGATTTCAGATTTTCAATCCCTTCACCCGTAACGGCGGAAGTATGTACGTCCGCGTCCGTTTCCGTTTCGTCATGCGTAAGATCGATTTTATTAAACACCTTGATTAGCGGTTTGCTTGCAATCATTTCAAGCACCCGCGCGTCTTCTTCGTCCATGATGCCGCTGTAATCGGCAACGAACACCGCCACGTCTGCCGAACGGATAATACTTTCCGCACGTTCGATACCGATATTTTCGATTTTATCGCCGCTCTCGCGCACGCCCGCCGTATCGTATAAATTGAATTTTCTGCCGTCGATTTCAAGCGTCCCTTCCACGGCGTCGCGCGTCGTGCCCGCAACATCCGAAACAATCGCTTTGTCATAACCGAGCAATCTATTCAATAGGGAACTCTTGCCTGTATTCGGCTTGCCGCAGATTGCGACCGTCACCCCCGATTTTATCTTTTTGCCAACCGCATAACTTGCCGTCAGTGCCGAAATGGAAAGGCTGAGCTGTTGCAGCCTGGGAATCAATTCTTCCAAGTGTTCTTCTTCAATATCTTCTTCGGGATAGTCCACGGATACGTCGATGCCTGCAAGAATATTTTTCAGTTCCGCTTGCAAATCCCGAACTTTATTCGTCAACTTTTCGCTGTACAAAAGATACCCTGCCTTGACTTCTGCTTCCGACTCCCCGTTGATCATATCCGCAACCCCTTCCGTCGCCGCCAAGGAGAGTTTACCGTTTAAAAATGCGCGTTTGGTAAATTCGCCGCGCCCCGCGGGGCTTGCTCCCAAACGGAAGGTCTGTTTCAAAATCCCACGCGCAACACTCTCGCCGCCGTGGCATTGAAATTCCACAATATCTTCGCCCGTATAGCTTGCTGGGCCTTTAAAATACACGCACAGTCCATAATCGGAAAAACCACCCCCATCGATTTGACCGGGGTACATGCGGTACGGCTCAAAATCCGCCACTTTCGTTTTGCCGACGGGCGTAAACATCTTCGCCGCTAATTCCAGCGGGTTTTTACCGCTGATACGTATGATCGCAACCCCGCCCTTTCCCGCGGGTGTAGCAATTGCCGCTATATTCTTTTCCATTGTGCGCTCCTTTTTCGTCTTTTCTGCTCGTAAGAAGTCGGAGG
>JAZSJN010000059.1:0-16743 GCA_045534315.1 Candidatus Scatosoma sp. | reverse complement strand
GCTGAGTCCTTCGCCGCTTACACCGAGTGGTACACCTCTGCCAATGCCGGCATGGGCGCTTGCCTGGTGATGGCTGAGCAGATGTAGAGTATGGCAAGGCAACCCAACTGAGAATGGATGAAGTGTATGATATGAGCGGCGTCGGAAAAATAAATTCGACGGATGATTCGGCAGAAGAAAAATAAGAAAAGCGGAGACGGATTATGGAAATTGTAAAATTGTATCCCGAATGCAAAGATAACATTTGGGGAGGCGTAAAATTAAAAGAAAAATACGGTAAACAGACGGACAAAGACCCCGTTGCGGAAAGTTGGGAATTGTCTTTCCATAAAGACGGACCTACTCGTTTGGAAAACGGCGCGACGTTGCAAGAAACGGCGGCGGAAAGCGATCTTGGTAAAAACTGTAAGGGCTTTCCGTTCTTTCCGATGCTAGCAAAATTGATCGACGCCAAGCAAGATCTTTCCGTGCAAGTGCACCCTTCCGACGCGTATGCGTTAAAGTATGAAAACAGCTTTGGTAAGACGGAAATGTGGTATATCGTCGAAGCGGAACAAGGGGCGGGGATATATCTCGGCTTCAAACGCGACGTGACGCAAAAGCAATACGAAGAAGCGATTAAAAACCATACACTTACCGATCTTTTAAACTTTTTTGAAGTGAAAGCGGGGGAATGTTATTTCATTCCGTCGGGCACAATCCATGCGATCGGTGCAGGGTGCTTGATTTGCGAAATTCAGCAAAACAGCAATTTGACCTATCGCGTGTACGATTACGGCAGAAAGGACAAGAACGGCAACGAGCGTGAGTTACACGTGGAAAAGGCGTTAAAGGTAACGAGCCTTGAAAAATACGAATATGAGCCGTTGTCAATTACTACGGCGCAAGGCGAGCTGTTGGGACTTAGCCGTTATTTCACGACGACGGCGGTTTGCGTTTCGGGAGAAACGAAGATTTTTGCGGACAAAAATACCTTTAAATGCGTTATGTGCGTAGGTGGTAGCGGAAAAATTGCAGGGAAAGCGGTTGCGCTTGGCGACAGTTGGTTTGTACCTGCGGGCTACGGCGAAGTCCTTTTGACGGGAAATATGCAGTTGATCGTGGCGGAAGTGCGTAAATATTACGTGGGGATCGATTTGGGCGGTACGTTCATCAAGGGCGGTATCGTAGACGATCTCGGCAATATCGTATATGAAGACAAAGCGCCGACGGAGAGCGATAAGGGCGCGGAAAAAGTTGCGGAAAATATCGCAGCTCTTGTTAAAAAATTGCTCGAAAGGGTAGGGCTTGGCGCGGACGACGTGGAAGGGATCGGCATGGGCGTTCCCGGTATGATCGACAGCAAAAACGGCAACGTGATTTATTCGAACAATTTGGCGTGGAAAGATTTTGCTATAGGTCCGAGAGTATCCGAATTGACGGGTTTGCGCGTAAAAATTGCAAACGATGCCAACGTAGCGGCGCTTGGCGAAGTGAAATTCGGTGTAGCGAAAGGATATGACAGCGCGATTTTATTGACGCTTGGTACGGGTGTTGGCGGCGGTATTGTCGTGGACGGCGTGTTGATCGAAGGAAATAAATCGGCGGGCGCGGAGTTGGGACATTCTGTTATTGTGGCAGGCGGAGAACAATGCACTTGCGGCAGAAAGGGTTGTCTGGAAGCGTACGCATCGGCGACGGCGATTATCCGCGAAACTAAACGCGCGATGCAGGCGGACAAGAACAGTAAAATGTGGGAGATTGGCTCGCTTGATCAGGTAACGGGTAAAACGGCGTTTGATTATAAAGACGTTGACGGAGCGGCTAAGGCGGTCGTAGACGCATATATTGAAAAACTTGCCTGTGGTATCACAAATTTTGCAAATATTTTCCGTCCCGAAGTGGTGATTTTGGGCGGCGGCGTTTGCGCGCAGGGCGACGGGCTTATCAAACCCTTGCAAGCGTTGCTCAATAAGGAGCTGTTTGCGGGCGATTTAGGACCGCAAGTGCCTATTGTGATTGCAAAGCTTGGTAACTTAGCAGGCCTTTTGGGCGGCGCAGCGCTTTTAATGGATTAAAACTTTGCGCATGCGGCGTGATAGGAAACGCGCCGCATGCGTATATCTTGAAACGTAGCAAAACTTTTTTATAAAACTTAAAAAAGAGCGTAAAAAACAGTTGACAAATTTTTGAAAAAATTCTATACTATATAAGCACTTTGCCGAAAGGGAAAGGAAAATAGAATAAAAAATTGTACATATGCACTGTTAGCTCAACTGGATAGAGCGTCGGTCTACGGAACCGAAGGCTAGGAGTTCGAACCTCTTACGGTGCACCAGGAAAACGAGTCGTGGTTTGCGCCATGGCTCGTTTTTCCCTTTTAAGCAAGGAAGAAAGGCAGATGGAAAAAACAAAGAAAAATTTTTACAAAAGTAAATATTTTCATTTGGTTGTCTGTGTCGCTTTGGCGATTGTGACAGCTTTGATTTTGTTGCCTTTCGGACGTTCACAAAAGCAATCGGGGCACGATATAAGGTATCACCTTAACGTCATTCGTTCTCTTTCCGTAGCTTGGGATAGCGGGAAATTTTTCAGTAAAATCGCGGAGCTGATCGGCGGCGATTACGGGTACGGTACGGGGCTTTTCTATTCTACGTTTCCTGCGGGTATATGCGTTTTCTTTATGAAGACGTTGCATTTGCCTATTATGGGTGCGCTGTATTTGGAAATGTTTTTACTGTTTTTTACGGCGACTGTCGTGCTCTATTTTTTCTTATATCGAGTTTTTAAAAGTGGGCTTTTGGCGGCAATAGGCGCGGTTATATATTTGTTTTACCCCTACTTTTTGTGGAATCTATACGTACGTTTTGCGTTTACGGAAATCTTTTTGATGTTGGCGATCCCATTGATTGTTTGGGGTGTTTACGAGCTGTTATATAGGCAAAACCCTCGTGCTTTTTTGCCTTTGTTCATCATAGGATACGTGCTGTCGATTTTTTCACATTTAACGATGACGGTGTACGTTACGATCTTTTTAGCTTTGTGGTTGTTGATCGATTGCAAACGCCTTTTTAAAGGCAAAAACGTGCTGTATTTGGCGATTGCCACTGCGGTTGTCTTGCTGATTACGGCAAGCTATTATGTGCCAATGTTGGTGAATTACGGCGTTACGGAAACGGATACGATGAGTAAAACGCCCGCGCAAATGGAAAAGAACACGAAAAAATATTTTACCGAACAAATCTTAATGTGGGATTATAAATTTTTTGTAGGACTGTCCGTTTTATACGTACTTTGGTATAGATTTTTTGGCAAAGGGAAACGTACGACGGGAAATACGGCGGTTTTGATCTCTTCCATTTTGGTCGTGTTTTTATTTACGCACTATTTTCCTTGGCATCGTATGCCCAATTTCTTGCGCATGATACAGTATACCTTCCGTGTATTGCTCTTAGGTGGATTGCTTGCCTCTTTGCAAATTTGCATTTTAATAAAGGAAGTTGTCTTTGCAATACCCGAACAATGGTCAAAAAAACAAAGCGAATCTGACGCTGGCGACGCGACTGTGCAAGCGGGATCTACCCGTATACAAAAAATCTTAAACAAGACCAAAAAGATATTTAACAAACGCAATATGGAACGCATTTTGCCCGTCTTGATTTTGAGTTTGGGACTTGTTTATTGTGGTTCGCAGATGATTCCGCATAATAAAGAAATGTTTTCTGCGTATGATAAAGCAAGTACGAGCGCAACCGTGGCAATGGATGAATTGACGGGGCGCAGTGAATTTTATGGATTGGGGGCAGGCAAGCACGGAGATTATTTCCCTGTGAACTGCAAATGGGAATACGTATCCAATCGTTTGGAAAACGAACTAATCGCGGACAAGAACGTGAAAGTGACGGAGATTGCCGATTATCGGGCGTTAAGACAAGTGTCCTTTATTGTGCCGAAAACGGAAAATGGATACGTTGTTTTGGACGTTCCGTACAACGTGTTTGACGGAGTGGAAGTATACCGTTTCCGTACTACGTCTAGCAATAAAGAATTGAAAGTTACGGTGGAAAGTATTGATAACGGCAACAAAGTGCGGCTGCGTCTTGCCAACGATGGCAACGAGAGTAAAATCAGTCTATCCTATAAAAACGCGCCTGCTTTTAAAGAGTATTTAGAACAAACGGCATTTGGCGTGTTGACGTTGGACGGGGACGTGTCTGCGACAAACTTAGAAAAATCGAGCGCGGGCAAATATTCGTTAGATGTCGCGGTCGGTGAAAACGGCGGTGTTTTAGAACTTCCGTCCTATTATTATAAAGGGTATACGCTGACGTTGGTAAAAGAAGATGGTGGTCGGGTTGTGGTGACGCCCGTGCACGGCAGAAACGGATTTTTAGAAGCGGAAATCAACGAAAGCGGTACGTTGTACGTGGAATATACGTCAAAAGGTTTTGCCTTTGCATACGTGTTGACGGGCATTGGGTTGTTCGCAGCGGTGGGGGTGATCGTTGCGACGTGGGTGATACAAATAAAAGAAACAAAAAAAGAAAAACAGTCTTGACGATTTACTCGTTAAGGCTGTTTTTCTATAACGTACGTTTTTTTCTCTGCGGACATATATTGTAAGGGGAGCGTTTTGCGCTTTCTCATAATTAGGAGGGAAAACTATGTATTGTAATCAAAACGAAAATACGCGCGGCTGTTTTGGCGGTTGCGGTTCATCGGCAAACGGTGCGTTTGTCAATCCCATTCCCCGTTATATCGCAGGTCCAATCGGCCCCGCAGGTCCTCAAGGTCCGCAGGGTGAAATAGGACCTGCAGGACCTGCAGGCCCCGCAGGCCCCCAAGGTCCGCAGGGCGAACAAGGGGTTGAAGGTATTCAAGGGATCCAAGGTGAAGTAGGTCCAGCTGGCCCCCAAGGCGAACAAGGGATTCAGGGGATCCAAGGCGAAGTAGGCCCTGCTGGCCCGCAAGGCCCTCAGGGTGAACAAGGCCCTGCTGGCCCGCAAGGTCCTCAGGGTGAACCTGGGGTGGTAACGCCCGCAGCGGCGGGGGCGGACGGGGTAGCGACTGACGCAACACCTACGAGTAACGCAGAAAAGATCAACGAGATTTTGGCGGCGCTTCGTGCGGCGGGCTTGATGGAAACTTAATTTTGCATAAAAAAACCGAAGTCCAAAAGACTTCGGTTTTTGTTTTTTTTAATACTTACTCGCCTTTGAAGGGGAGAAGCGCAGTAATTCTTGCACGTTTGATAGCCGTTGCAAGGATTCTCTGATGTGCAGCGCACGTACCGCTCATTCTGCGGGGCAAAATTTTGCCGCCTTCCGTGATGAATTTTTTAAGACGGTTTACGTCCTTGTAATCGATTACGTCAAGCTTTTCCTGGCAGAACGCGCAAACCTTTTTACGGGGCGCTTTTTTGTATGCCTTTTTAACAGGTGCTTTTTCTTCCATGATTTTACTCCTTTAATTATTTGGCTTTCTGTTGATCTCAGAAAGGAATGTCGCTGTCGTCGTCCATCGTCTGCAAGGTAGGTTTCTTCTTGGGCGCGGAGGAACGAGGCGCGTCGAGGGCATCGTCAAACGAATCGCTGGTTTTCGGCGTTAAGAATTCGCAATCCTGCACGATAATATCCACAGCGTTGCGTTTTACGCCTTGGTTATCTTCGTAGTTACGGAGCTGAATACTGCCTGAAACAGCAACTTTGTTGCCTTTTTTGGTGTAACGTGCGATCGTTTCAGCCAAACCACGCCAAGCGGTGCAATCAAAGAAATCAGCCTGTCTTTCGCCGTCCGAAGACGAATAAGGTCTTTGTACGGCAATACCAAAACGGCACATTGCAACGCCGGAAGGGGTTTCGCGGAGTTCAGGGTCACGCGTTAAGTTTCCAATTAAAAACACTTTGTTCATTTCTTTTCCCTCTTATCAGATTAGTTGAGCTTCGTGATCAAGCGTCTAACGATATCGGCGTCGATAAGCGCGATACGTTTCAGCTCTTCTACGACTTTACCGTCTGCTTCGAACGTCATCAGAACGTAGTAAGCTTCGTTCTTGAAGTTGATAGGGTAAGCGGTTTTCTTCGTACCCCACTTGTCCGAGCCTGCAACGGAACCACCCATAGACGTAACAACGTTTTCAAACTTTGCAACTTTTGCGTCTTTTGCTTCGTCGCTAAGATCGTTGTTGATCAGGTAGAGCATTTCGTATTTAGCCATAACTTTCACCTCCTGGACTTATTCGGCACGCAGTTTGCGTGCAAGGTTATAACGACTATACGCATAGCCGTGTGGAATTATTATAACCGATAACCAAAAATTAGTCAAACGTTTTTTGTGCGTTTTTCGAAGAAAAAAGGGATATTTTGTAAAAAGAAAACCCAACCTCGCGCGGTTGGGTTTTTAAGTGTGTTATATTTAAGGATTTAATATCTCGCCAAGCAAGAACCCAAGATAATCGGATATTTGTAATACGGTAAGGTCGCCAATCGTCATTGTGGTAATATTTTGACTAGCGCTTAAGCCTAAGAGCGTTGAAATTTCATTTGCTTTAGACGTCAAAGCAGGGGGCAAGAGCTTTTGGTCCAACGTGCGATTACCATCTTCTCCAAGGTGCGGAATAACGCCGTCGTCATGCAATTCGTGCAAGGTTGCGCTTTCGATATTGTTATGCATGTTTTCGATTAACTTGCTCATATCCGTTACCGCATACTCTTCGGGAGCGACGTAGGAATAGGAGTGCGGATTATCCGGATTATAGGTCAACAGATATTTCCACGTGCCTTTAAGAACGGGGTGACCGTTTTCATACACGATATTGCCCTGCGCGTCCGTTTTGTATTCGATCACGTCTTCAAACAGTTCTATAACTGTTAACGAATTGATGTCCGTCGATAACGTTTTGAGCGTAGAATCGCTCAAATGTTTAAGATAGAAGTTATCACTAAGGTCGCCGAGGACTTCGCCAATCGTCAACGAATTGATGTTTTCGATGGTGAGATGGCCAATGGTCCAATAATTACCTTCGCTGTCCTTTTTGTTTACCAACGTAGGCAGGATACCCGTGTCATCAGGGCCTATATCAAAGAATTCGCGAAGTTCTATAGAGCGGAAATTGTCGAGAGAGATTTTATCTAGTAACAGATCTGCAATTTCGTTTAACGGGGTGGTAAACAGCTCGTCTTTATCGAGAACAATGCTTTGTTCTTCTAAGTTTTCGATTAAATCGTCCAACGTTGTTTCCACTTTCGGGAAAATTTCGTTCAAATCTGCAAAGGAAAGCGAACTGCCTTTTTGAGCAATATCCGAAATCTCGCCGATGACATCCTTTAAAGACTTGCCGGCATAGCTTGCGTCCAAGACGCCAAGGTCATCGTCATCCCCGAACAACGTTTCGTACAGTTCTGTGTTAGCGACCTTGTCGATGGTTCCTACCGTTTTTTCAACAGGGTTGTTGATTAACACAACAACTGCAGCTACAGTGCTCCCGATTGTGATAAGTAATCCTAAGAAGAAACCAAGGAATAAAAAGGGCCAACGACGACGTTTTTTGGGGCGTTCGTTTTTTATATCTTCCGTATCGTCCATATAATCATTTTTCTTTTTTTTCATATATGTACACTCCTTATATGATGATAGTAACTACATTATATACTATTATGGGTGAGATTGCAAGTATTTTTAACAAAAAAAAGGCAAGCTAAAAAACTTGCCTTTGCATATGTTTTGTGATATTGTGGGTTTTAGAGTTAGAAAAGGGGGATTTTTGCCAGATAGATTACGTCTTTCCGATCGGCTGCGTCCGCTTCTGCCAGTACGAAAGCTTTTTTATGGATAATGCCACCCGCCTTTTCTACCAACGCTTCCAAGCCTGTCAAGGACGCGCCCGTAGAAACTACGTCGTCTACAATACCTACTTTTTTGTCCCTCAAAAGATCGACGTCGTGTTTGGAAAGGTACATTTTTTGTTCTTTTCCTGTGGTGATGGAAGATTCGATCGTGATCTCAATCCCGTCTTGCATGTACAGTTTTTTACTCTTTCGAGCTACCGCGTAATAACGTTGCCCAAGCTCTCTTGCGACGCAATGGGTGAGCTGTAAACCTTTCGATTCCGCCGTAATTAAAACGTCGCAGTCGGAAAGCTCTTTCGCGAGCTCCTTGGCGCAATGCTCGGTGAGCGCGCTGTCGCCGTGCAGGTTAAAAAAGGCGATAGAAATGCCGCTAGGCAGGGGTAAGATAGGTAAATGCGCGTCGAAACCGCGAATGTTGACCGTATGAAATTCCATAATTTATCTCCTTGCTGTTCGCTTGTAAATACTTACACGAACAGTATAGCACCTTTTTTTGAAAAAGTAAATGCTTTTTTAAATTTTTTCCTGCTATTTTATAGAATATTTGTGGGGAGAAATTATAGCAAGGGTTGACTTTTTCCGTCGTTTGGGGTATAATATTTTTAAGAATTTTTTTATACAGATACGGAGATAAGAATTTTGAGCGAAATTACCGCAGTCACCCCGCAAGTCAAAGATAAAACCCGTTGCAACGTATACGTGGACGGGCGTTTTTGTTGCGGTTTGACGTTGGAGGCGGTAATAAAGAACCGCTTAAAAGCGGGCGTCGTCATCACTGAAGAACGTTTGGCGGAAATACAGTTGGAGAGCGAGAAAAATACGGCGTTCGATAAGGCGTTGACGCACATATCGGTCACGCGGAAAACGGAAAAACAAGTGCGGACGTTTTTGCAAGGCAAAGGGTATTTGCCCGCCGTCGTCGATTACGCGATTGAAAAACTCCGTTCGTATAATTTTTTGAACGACGGTGAGTATGCGGAAGCGTATGTAGAGAGCGTTGCAAAGCGGAAAGGGGGTAGGCTGATCCGCATGGAATTGCGCGGAAAAGGAGTTTCGGAAGAAGAAATCGATGCCGCGCTCGATACGTTGGACAATGAAACGGAGCTTGCCGCCGCGACGGCGATTTTGCAAAAGTATATGCGTGGAAAAGTTTGCGATCGGGCAACGTTGCAAAAGGCGTATCGGTATTTGATGGGAAAGGGATACGATTACGAAACGGCAAAGGCGGCACTGGCTGCTTTTGGGGAATTGGACGAAGAGTGATGAATGGGCAAAAGCAGATAAAACGAATACATTTTGACGAAATCGGCTCGACGAACGAGTACGCTAAGGAGCTGCGCGCCCTTGGTCAAGACGCTGTGGTGACGGCGGATCGGCAAACGGGCGGGCGGGGCACGAAAGGCAGGTCGTTTTCGTCGAACGTGGGGGGCGTGTACGTAACGAAGCTCACTTTTTATCGAGATTTCCCTGCACGTGAAGCGTTTAAAATCATGGCGGGCGCGGCGGTTGCCGTATGTGAAACGTTGGAGTTTTACGGTTTGCACCCCGTAATCAAATGGGTAAACGATATTTACGTAAACGATAAAAAGATTTGCGGCATTTTAATTGAGAACGTCTTTTCGGGGAATACGGTATCTTCTTCGATCGTCGGGATCGGTTTGAACGTATGCAATATTTTGCCAAATGACCTAGAACGTATCGCAACGACGATGTCGCAAGCGTTAAATAAGGACGTTTCCGTATCCGAAGTGCGGGAACGGTTAATTGAAAATTTATCCGCGCAAAAGGACGTGGACGAATATTTGAAAAGAATCGGCTATATGGGACGAAAGGCAACGGTGATTTGCGGGGAAAACAGTATGCCTGCCACCCTGCTTTCAGTAGATGCCGAAGGTGGCTTGTGGGCGGAAATCGACGGCGAAAAACGCCGTTTTGCGGCAGCGGAAGTTTCCCTGCGGTTGTAAAAAGGAGCGGCGTATGTACGTACTGACGAACAAACAAATGCGTGACGCGGACGGGTACACGATTGGAAAACTCGGTGTGCCGTCGTTAGCGCTGATGGAACGAGCGGGGATCGCGTTGGCGGACGAGGCAGAAAGACTTGCGCCGATGGGAAAGATACTCTGCGTGTGCGGCGGCGGTAATAACGGCGGCGACGGTTTTGTGTGCGCCCGTATCTTAAAAGAGCGTGGACGTGTCGTAACGACGGCGTGTTTTGCGGAAAAATTTTCAAACGATTGCGCGGCAAATAAAAACAAATGGACGACGTGCGGCGGCGAGATTTTAACGGCGTTTCCAAACGTAGATGGGTACGCGCTCGTCGTCGATTGTCTGTTCGGGACAGGGCTGCACGGCGGTGTGGACGGCGAAAACGCAAGAACTATCGCCGAAATAAACGAATGGAAAAAACAAGGAATAAAAGTTCTTTCCGCGGATATTCCGTCGGGGCTTTGCGGGGATAACGGTTTGGCGAAAGGCGCGGTCGTTTGCGCAGACGTTACCTTATGTATCGGCGAGATAAAAGCGGGAGTTTTACTTGCAGACGGATTGGATTTTGCGGGCGAAATTAAACGCGCGGATATTGGCATTTCCTTGCCCGAAAAGGAGTATGCCGAACGCGTTGACGGCGATATGGCAAGGGTGTTATTGCCAATACGCAAGCGCAATTCTCATAAAGGTAGCTACGGAAAAGTCGCGATTGTTGCGGGCAGCGCAGAGTATACGGGGGCGGCGTATCTGTCTTTTTCGGCGGCGGCTTGTTTGCGCGCAGGCGCGGGATATACCACGTTATTTGTGCCGAGTGAGATTTTGCCCTATTATATTTTGAAGAACCCCGAAATTCTGTTAAAAAGCACAAACGACGGGGGACGGTATGCGTTTAAGGAAGATAACGCGCGAGAATGGCTTGGGTATGACGCTGTTGCATACGGTATGGGTATGGGGTGTTCACAAGAAACGGCGCTTGGCGCGGCGTATCTGCTTGGGCATTATGAAGGCAAGTTGATTTTAGACGCGGACGGTTTAAACAGTCTTGCTCTTTATAAAAAAGAAGAATTTTCCGCGTTGTTTCGAGATAAAAAATGCGACGTATTATTAACGCCGCATATAAAAGAATTTTCAAGGTTGTCTGGACAATCCGTGGAAGAAATCGTGAAAGATGGGCTGACTGTGCCCTGTGCGTTCGCCGCTGAATACAAAGTGAACGTACTCTTAAAAAGCGCGTCTAGCATTATAACGGACGGACGGCGTATTGCATTGAACACGTCGGGAAATTCGGGGCTCGCCAAAGGTGGCAGCGGTGACGTGCTGTCGGGGATGGTCGCGGGGCTTTGCGCGCAGGGGCTTTCGACGTTTGACGGCGCACGGTTGGGGGCGTATCTCGTCGGAACAGCCGCAGAGATTGCGGCGCAAGGGGTTGGCGAATATTCGTTGACGGCGACGGATGTGATAGCCTGTCTTGGTAAAGTTTTCGCGAGTCTGCAACTCTAAACTTCCGATTTGCCGAAGATTCGTACGAAGATAGAAACGAGCAATAAAGCCACGCTCATAAAGACGTAATAGTAGAAAAAAGGAGTCAGCAAAGAAAGGAATAACACGAGCGTCGCGCTGATTAAAAAGCGTTTGGAGTTTTTTTTAGAAAACCAAAATTTAAAACGTCCTTTCTTCTTGCTTGGCTGTTCGTCGCCAAGGTAGCTTTTTGGTAGCGCGTCGGCGGTTTTCAAGGCGACGTATACGTCTTCGCCCGTCTTTACGCTAATTTTTAGGCGTTGGCATAGCGCGCGGGCAGGTTCTTCGATGTTGCCGCACAGCAAGATTTTTTCTTTGCCCGTTTTCAGTCTGGCATATTTTGCAACGTTGTCGGCGTTGACGGGCGAAAGCTGAAAATGTAAAAAATAAAACTGCTGGTCGCTGTGCAGGCGGAGCAGGGAAAAGCGTTGCAAGGGCTTTGGCGCGTTTTTGGATAGAGCCGCGCGGAAGAACTCTGTTTTTGCAACGTCGCTAAGGAGCGCAAGATGCAGCAAAAGTTTTTCTTTTTCTTGCTCGTCCGAACGTTTTAACAAAAGGTTTTTGCGCTTGGATTGCAGGTATGCGCCGACGGATGCCATGATCAGTCCGCCGCAAAAGACGGACAAAAACAGCGACAACCAAAACCCGACGGAAAGAAAGCGGAATAAACAAAGGGTGAGCAAAGTCGCGGCGAAAAAAGTAAAAAGAAGATCGGAAATAAAAGCAAATCGTTTCATATTTGCATTTTTGCCGAAAAAATCTCTTTTTAAACCTTGAAAAACGTAAAAATATGTAGTATAATATCTTTGGGTAAAGCGAGATGAAAAAAATAGCGATTTTCGGCGGATCGTTCGATCCGGTGCATACGGAGCACGTTCGCTTGGTAGAAGCGGCGATCAAGGGGCTTGGGTTGGACAAGCTCTTGGTTGTGCCTGCCTTTGCGCCCCCCCATAAACGGGGGAAAACGCTCGCGCCCGATCGGGATCGATTGGATATGTGTCGGCTTGCCTTTTCGCACTTGGAAAAAGTGGAAATCAGCGATTACGAGATTGCGCAAGGTGGTACGAGCTACACCTATTTGACCTGTCGGCATTTTCACGAAATATATCCAAACACGGAAATTTTTTGGTTGGTGGGGACGGATATGTTGCGCGATTTTCCGACCTGGAAAAATCCGCAGGATATTTTAGATCACGTAACGCTTGGTGTATGCGCCCGCGATGAAAAGGACGGTTGGGAAAAAGAAGAGCAACTTGCCTTTGAAAAACGTTTCGGTAAGAAATTTGCTGTTATCCACTATAACGGTGCGCCCGTATCGTCTACGGAAATTCGGTTATTGACCGCCGCAGGCTTGCCAATAGATCATCTTACACCGCAAAAGGTGGCGGAGTATATCGAAACGAAAAAGTTATACTGTATTCCGTTCGCGAGACAGGCGTTATCGCTTGAAAAGGAAGAACGGGCGGCGCACAGCGTACGCGTGGCGCGGTTGGCTTTGGCGCGGGCGAAAGATTTACACCTGTCGGAAAGAGCGGTTTTGACGGCGGCGCTTATGCACGATTGCGCGAAAAATCTGCCAGCAAATTCGGCGTATTTGGACGGTTTTGCGCCCCCGACGGAATGGGGGGAGATTCCAGCGCAGGTGTTGCATCAATATCAGGGCGCGTACGTGGCGGAAAATTATTTTGACGTTCGCGATGAAGACGTGTTAAATGCGATACGGTATCATACGAGCGGCAGACCAAATATGAGCGAAATGGAAAAGCTGATCTTTCTTTCGGATATGCTGGAAGAAGAACGGCGGTATACGGGCGTGGACGAATTGCGCGCGCTGTTTTGGGATAAGGACGGCTTGGATAAATGTCTTGCCGAAGCTTTGTATCAAACGCTGTTGTTTTTGGAGTGCAAAGGGGGCGAAATCTATCCACTCACCCGCGCGGCGTATGAATTTTATAAAGATAAAAGATAATATTGACAAATAAGGAGAGAGTTATGGCAGAAATCACCAGTAAAGGGTTAGCAATCGAAGTATGTAAGGCGCTTGCGGACAAGCTCGGTAAGGATATCGTGGCAATGTACGTGCGCGAAAAGACCGATCTTTGCGATTATTTTGTAATCGCGAGCGGTAGCAACGCGCCGCAGATCCGCGCTATGGGCGAACGTGTGGAAGAGCTCGTGGAGAAGAATTTGGGGCTTGTGCCCACTCGTACGGAGGGCGTGCGCGACGGCAGATGGGCGGTCATCGATTACGGGGACGTTATCGTGCATATTTTCAACGACGAAACCCGCCTTTTCTATCATCTTGAAAGACTGTGGAAAGACGGTGGAAATTTTGCCCGTTTTGATGATAAAACGGGGGAACTTGTCAATGCCGATTAAGTAAAAAGATGGCTGACGGACGGTGCGAAGACGCCGCGATTTTTTAGCAAAACTATTTAAAACGGATCTCTTTTGGGTCGCCGTAGCTCGGTTTGCTGCGGCGGCGCTTTTTTTCTACGATATAATAGATCGGTTCGGGGACAGTTGGTTTTGTTTCCGACTTTGATTCGGTTGTTTCGGCGTTTTTATCGGAAGTTTTTCCGTCTTGCGTTCCGTCGTATACGCGCCAACCGCGTACGGCGATTTTGGCGAGATGTACCCCAAAAAAGCAGAGCGAAAACAACAAAATCGTCCCGCCAAAGCCCTGTGCTGCCGAAACGAGAAGAACGCTAGAAAGAGGAAAAAGAAGATTTTGTGATAATATTAGTTCCATAGGCAGCAGTATACACTTCGCGTGTTATCATAAAATAGAAAAAAAAGGAATAAACGGGCAGAGTTTGTCGCATAATCAAGCCATGGAAAACAAGAAAGAAACACAAAACGAACTTACGAAAGACGCTGCTTTTGCGTTGAATAACGAGGGTGTAGTGCTCTCCACCAAGGAGGCGGCGGAATATTGCGAATATAAAAAACAGGGCAAACGCGCGGAAATTAAAGGCGCGATGCTGAAATCGGAAGGGGTGCTCGCCGATAACGGAGAAGCGAAAAAGATATGCGAACGCGCGGTAAAATACCGTCAAGCGGCGGTACGTATGACACCGTTGGCGTTAGAATACGTTCGCCCATGGGTAACGGCAAGCGGCGTGAAGGTCGATTGTTTAATCGGTGGCGACGGAGAAACGCTAACCAAAGTCAAGATTTACGAAGCAAAATGCGCGTTGCGTTTAAAAGCGAAAGAGTTGACGGTGACGATTTCGCCGTCGATGATAACGGGGTGTCGTTATGGGGGGATACGCAAGGAATTAAAACGGTTGCGCCGTATGGCAGGTAAGGCGATATTAAAAGCACGGCTTAGCAAACGGTGTTCCCCCGAACGGTTGGCACAGGTGTCTAAGATATGTTCGGACGTGGGGATTGATTATCTTTCCTTACCCTTATACGACGGTTGCGAGCGGGCAAAATCGGGGCTTTCCAAAAAGTGCCGTTTGGAAGTGTTTGGGGTAGAAACGCTTGCGGATTATAAAAGAATGGCGAGCGCAGGTGTGGAAAGAATTGTCACCGAGCGAGTGGAAGAAATTCAAGCGGAATGGATGAAAGAAGTGGAAAAAATTGCCTTTCCCAACTTTTCGAGCGTTGCGAGAGCCACAGCGATTTTGGAGGAAGTAAAAAAGGAAGAATCACAAGAACAAAATGGGCAGCGCATTGCGGTCGATGAAGAGAAAAAGGAGGAAAAAATCGAGAATACGCAAGAGCAAAAATCCGAGCGTGAGAAAGAAAACGATTACGAATGCCGTTTGGAAGGGGCGGAATTAAAATTTTTATAAAGAGTATTTAGGCGGCGTTTTTTCTTATATGCCGCCTATTTTTTGCAAACGGCGGGGTACGTATCGCAACGAAAGCGCATAAACCGTCCGAATTCCGCATAGTATACGGTATGAAAAAACTCGTTTTAATATGGATATTTGGGGTGGCTATCATTTTTACGTCGGCGGTGATTTTATGTGTGCAGACGTTGTTTTTACCACAACCGGTGGGCGCATTTGACGATGGGGGTATGCGTATCGTTGTGGACGCGGGGCACGGCGGTGTAGACGGGGGTGTTTGCGGAATAAATACGGGCGTAAAAGAGAGTGAACTTAATTTAGCGATCGCTTATTGCGTAAAAGAAAAACTCGGAGATTTGGGGTTTGACGTTACGATGACGAGAAAAACGGAAGGGGGCTTGTACGGCGCGCCGACAAAGGGCTTTAAAAAGCGAGATATGGAAAAGCGCAAAGAAATTATCGAAAAAACCGCGCCTGTTCTCGTTTTGTCCATACATCAAAACTTGTATCAGTCGCGTTCCGTTCGTGGCGGTCAAGTCTTTTATAATGCGGACAATGAAAAGAGTGCGTTTTTGGGTAAAACCCTGCAGACATATCTAAACGAACTGTATCAAATGGTGGACGTAAAACCGCGCGAAGCCAAGGCGGGGGAATATTTTATGTTGCAATGTACGTCCTATCCGTCCGTGATCGTGGAATGTGGATTTTTATCCAACGCCGCCGATGAAAAGCTACTTTGTAGCGACGGTTGGAAAAACCGTTTGGCAGAGCAGATCGGCGCAGGGGTAATGGCGTACCTTTCGGGAAGCGTCGCTTGACCGTTTTTTTCTTCGTTGTAATGATCGGTTTCCGCATAGCGGAAAGATATACGCAAATGCGTGAAAAATATTGCCGAAACGCTTGTATTTTTTTTGTAGATATGGTATAATAGGACGATCAGAAAAATTCGACGGGGTAAATATGCTGACGGAAAGAAGTGCTTTGACAAAAACGGAAGCGGCGCAGATCAACGCCGTTACCCTTGCGTTCGTGGGGGATACGGTGTATTCCCTGTACGTTCGCGAACGCTTGACTTTGGACGTAGGCGGGAAATCGTCCGACCTGCAAAAAACGGCGGCGCGTATCGTTTCCGCAAAAGGGCAGAGTGAATTTTTGGACAAGCTTTTGCCCCTTTTGACGGAAGACGAGCAGGACGTATTCCGCCGCGCAAAAAACGCGAAAAAGGGCGCGAAGAGCAAGAGCGCCAGTCAGTTAGAATACAATCGTTCGACGGGATTTGAGGCGGTACTTGGATATTTGTATCTTACGGGAAACGAAGAGCGCATCAAGGAATTGCTTTTGCATAGCGACGGCGACGAATACCAAAGAAACGAAACGGTACAAGCATTTAAGCCTGTAAGGAGATAAAGGCATGAAAACGGAAGGAAGAAACGCGGTTATCGAGCTGTTGAAAACGGGGAAGAATATCGACAAATTGTTGCTTGAAAAGGGCGCGCAAGGCTCGGTTTCTATGATTTTTGCCGAGCCGCGCAAGATAAATATCCGCGTGCAATTCGTGGACAAGCAGGTGTTGCATAAGCAAAGCGTAACGAAAAAAAACCAGGGCG
>JAZSJN010000162.1:0-7898 GCA_045534315.1 Candidatus Scatosoma sp. | reverse complement strand
ACAACCATCAAACGCATAATCTCCAATATACGTTACACAGTCGGGAATTGTAAAAGCCGTTGCCGTTTTACCGATTGCATATTGTATCAAGGTTTTTCCATCCTTGCTATACAAATTCCCATCTATCGATTTGTATACCGTATTGTTTTCTTCAACCGTAATCTTTGTCAAATTTTCGTAACATTCGAGCGCACCATCACCAATACTCGTTACACTGTCAGGGATTACAAGTTCCGTTTTACCGCATGCGTATTTTACCAGGATCTTTCCATCCTTACTATACAAATTACCCTCTATTGATTTGTACGCCGTATTATTTTCATTCACCGAAATTTCCGTCAAATTAGGGCAACCAGAGAACGCACCCTCGTCGATACTCGTTACACTGTCGGGGATTACAATTTTCGTCAAGCTAAGACACTCCTCAAACAAATAACCGCCAATTCTCGTTACAGACAAATTATTATATACGGACGGAATTACCACTTTCGTCGCTGTGCCTTCGTATCCCGACACCGCGTACGTATTGTCGCCAAGCAACCAAAACTCCAACCCTTCGGTATAATAATCTTCGGGGTATTCTTCTTGAGAACTGTCTTCCACAGATGAAGATACTTCTTCCGAACTACTATCTACAATTTCTTCCGAACTGCTGTCCACTACTTCGCTCGGACGCTCTTCCACCGTTTCACTTGAACTATCTTCCACGGACGAAGAAACTTCAGACGAAGAATTTTCGCTAAAGACACTACTTCCGCTACTATTCCCGCCGTTACCATTGCCGCCGCACGCTGCAACGCCCGTTGCCAACGCCAGGCAGCCCAATACCGCCAATACCTTTAACAATTTTGCTTTCATAACAGCCTCCGTATAAACGCTATGGCTATATTGTATCACTTTTTTTCTTGCTTTGCAAGAATATCAGCAAAAAAATCTACACCCCCCACAAAAAACCGAAAACAGGCGAAAACTCGCCTGCTTTCTACTCGTATTATTTCAAAATCAATTATTGCATTTGTTACAATTGCCAGGTTTTCCCTGCGGATACAAGGGCAGTTCAAAGAACCCTGCGCAGACTTCTTGCGAATATTCCTGCGCGGGGGGCAGGGCGCAATATCCATAGCTGGGTACAAGAATTTCCACAGGCATCGACACCTTTAAAATCACCGTCGAACAAAGGCTGACGATAAAGCCTTGCGTTGCCGCATCGTACGTGCCTTCGGGCGCAACTACGCTGACAACCGCGCGCACCGTAAAGGGAATAATCGACGGCGACGGTACGTACAAGAGTACGTCGATAGGCATGGAAACCACCGCCGTTGCGCTCCCGTCCGCGCCCGTGGCGTCGGTATAAAGGACTTCCAGTGGAATGGACACGGTTGCCTGCACACGCGCGCAAGGTCTATCCGTTTGCCGTTCGATAGTAAGCCCCGAAACGGTGGCTTCGCTACTAAGCGAACGCGCGGAAACAAAGGTCAAGGGATATGTAGGATCGGCGGGCGTCAGATCGGTGAGCGTCAACGTATAATTTTCCATTTGACTCTGCTTGATACACGCGTCAAAAATTTTTTCCGCCTGAATACAAACTTTTTCCGTCAAGCCGCTTATAGGATTGCCCGTAATCGCGCCCGGGCATCTATCCGATTGAAAATTGGAATAAAAAGACATGGTATACCTCCTGTCACGAAACAAAAAACGCCGTTTGGGTTTCATTTTGAACGCGATTTTTTGCTCGTTCACGTTTAGAATTACTATTATATTTTATTCCACAGGGCGGCTTATTGTTCAAATTCTTATTTTCATGCCGATATAAAAAATATCCGTTCCGTTTTTTTGCGCGTACCTTTCCTTACTGCCGCAAAGCAGATCCTTAGTGTCCCCCGCCTGCACCGTGTACTCGTTGCCCGTTTCGTCGGGGATACGCAAAATCTGCCCCGCAAAGGGTTGCGCCGTCAAACCATTTTCTTTGACGAGCAACCACACCGACACCGAAAACGCCGCCGCGATTTTTTCTAGGCTCTGCCCCTTTTTAACTACGTAAAATTTTGCACGTTTTATCTTCAACATCGCTATCAATATATGCGCAAAACCGCCGCAAAATGCCCTTTCTTTTCGTTCTATTTCGCGCGGACGGCTCGTACAATAAAACTATGAAAAACAAAGTGATCGTCAGCGCCTCCATCGTTACGGGGCTGTCCGTTGCCGAGCGGTTTCTCGGTTTTTTGTATCGTATCGTACTTTCCCGCCTATTGGGCGCGGAAGGGTTGGGGTTGTACCAAATCGCCCTTTCCCTATTCGGGCTGTTTGCCGTCGTGGGATCGGGCGGCATCCCCGTTACCGTATCTCGCATGATCTCTAAAAACAAAGCGGAAAACAACCGCCTTGGCGAACGCCGCGTCGTGAGCGCGGGGATCGTTGCATGCCTTTTACTCACCTTGCCTTTTTGTGTTATTTTGGGATTGTTCGGCGGAAAAATCCCCTTTCTGTTTTCGGACGGACGCGCCTTTCGCGTTTTTCGCATTTTATTGCTCGGCTTGGCTTTTTCTTCGGTATACGCCGTTCTGCGCGGGCATTTTTGGGGAAACAAACAGTTTCTTACACCGTCTATTTTAGAAATCGCAGAAGAAAGCGTCATGGTGATTGCGGGCATTTTTCTACTGCGAAACGTATCTTCTCCGTTGTCGGGCGCAGAAAAAGCCGCGTGGGCGGTCGTCATTTCCTACCTTTTTTCTTTTACAGCGTCCCTTCTTTGTTTCTTTTTGAAAGGCGGAAAACTCTCCGCCCCGAAAAACGCCTTAAAGCCCTTGCTTTCGTCCGCTCTGCCCATTACGTCCGTCCGCGCAAGCGGTTCGCTGGTCAATTCCGCTGTGGCGGTCCTTTTTCCCGTTATGCTCATGCGCGCGGGCGCAGACGAATCGACTGCAATGAAAATTTTCGGCGTTGTTTCGGGTATGGTCCTGCCCGTTTTGTTTATTCCGTCCACTGTAATCGGCTCGATCGCGCTCGTGCTAGTGCCCGAATTATCCGAAGATTATTACCGCGGCAATACCGAGCGGTTGCAAATAAATTTGGAGCGGGGATTGCGTTTTTCTCTGCTGGTAGCCTGCACGTTGATACCCTTTTTTTACGCGCTGGGCGCGGACGTCGGGCGCTTGGCGTTTTCCAACCCCACCGCGGGTATAATGATCCGCAAAAGCTGTCTTATCCTTTTGCCAATGAGCTTGACCATGATCTCTACGTCTATGCTCAACGCCATGGGTTTTGAAAAACAGACTTTTTTATTTTTCTTCTTCGGAGCGGCGGCTCTGCTTGTCTGCATTTTGACTTTGCCCCGATTTTGCGGCGCATACGCCTATCTAATCGGGCTTGGCGCAAGTTATATCGTTACCGCGGCGTGCAACCTGTTTTTCTTGTGCAAAAAAGGTTTTATTTTTCAAAAGAGCGGGGGGCATGTCCGCGATCACGCCCTTTTTATCCCACTTTTCGCCGTTTTGCCTTTTTCCGCGTTCGGTCGACTGTGCAACCGACTTTTTAAACTCTTTTTAGGTGAATTTTTTGCAATAGCGGCAACGGCGGTAACGTTGGGCTTGGTTATGCTCGCGCTCTATCTCGCGCTCGGATATATCCCCGTTAAAAAAATCCGTTTGCTCCGCAAAGCGAAAGGGAGAAAAAATACAATTTAAGCTATTTGCGACGATTTTTTCGTTTTTTTGCCCATTTTTTACCCGTTTTTACCAAAAAAATTTCCCCGCTCCCTTGACAAGTACGTTAAGAAAGAGTACAATAAAAAGGTAAATAAATTGTTAAGGAGATTTTTATGGGATATAAAACCAGAGATTGGCGTAATTCTATGCGTGTTACGCTCGATTACAACAACATGACCGAGAAATTTTTGGGTGACAAAGGCTTTAGCGATAAACAACTTTCGTCCTATGCGTCCAAAGCAAACGCCGCGTTTAAGTACGTTAAGGAAAACCGTGGCAAAGACGAATTGTATATGGGTTGGACGGAACTCCCCTACAACCAAAAGGAAATCGTTGCAGATATTTTAAAAACGGCGAAGGACGTCAGACGTAAATTCCAATATTTCGTAGTGTTGGGTATTGGCGGCAGTGCGCTTGGTCCGATCATGGCGTTTAACGCGCTTTGCCATTTGCACTATAACGATCTGCCTAAATCCAAGAGAAAGGGTCCAAAATTCTACGTGGAAGATAACGTAGATCCCGTGCGTATGCGCGATTTGTTGGATGTAATCGAACCTGAAAAAACCTGTTTTAACGTCATTTCCAAATCGGGCGCAACCAGCGAAACCATGACGCAATATCTGATCATTCTCGATCTTTTGACGAAAGCGGGCGTCAACGTGAAAGACAACGTCATCTTCACGACGGACGAAAAGAAAGGTAATTTGAAAAAAATTTCCGACGAAAACGGCGGCATTAAGAGTTATATTCTCCCCGACGGCGTTGGCGGCAGATTCTCGCAGCTCTGTCCCGTAGGATTGCTGCCTGCGGCGGTGCTCGGTATCGATATCGTCGGCTTGCTTGCGGGCGCGGCGTACATGGACAGTATTTGCAATAAACCGGTTATGCGTAGCAATCCTGCCCTTATGAGCGCGGTTTTGCAGGTTGCGGCAATGGATCAAGGCAAAAACGTCGGCGTTATGATGCCCTATTCGGATAATTTGAAATTCCTTGCGGACTGGTATTGTCAACTTTGGGCAGAATCGCTGGGCAAAAACGTTACCCTGGATGGCAAACCTTGCAACTACGGTCAAACCCCTGTTAAGGCGCTCGGCGCAACCGATCAGCACTCGCAGGTGCAACTGTACACCGAAGGTCCTTTCGACAAAGTAGTTACTTTCCTGTCGCTGAAAAAATACGGTTGCGAAATGCCTATCCCCCACGGCTGTGAAAACATTCCCGACGTGGCGTTCCTTGGCGGACATACCATGGAAGAGCTTATCCAGGCGGAAAACGCGGCGACTGCGTATGCGCTGACGAAAGCGGGCAGAATGAATTATACGCTGTGGATTCCCGAACTCAACGCATTTACCCTTGGTCAGCTGTTGTTCTTGTTTGAATTACAAACGGCGTACGCAGGCGCAATGCTGAACATCGATACGTTCAATCAGCCCGGCGTAGAAGAAGGTAAAAAAGCGACGTTTGCATTGCTTGGCAAAGCGGGTTATGCGGCGAAGAAAGAAGAACTCGATTCTCTTCCCGCAAAAGATCCTAAGTGCATCATCTAATTACTAAAACGATATTTCCCCCCCGAAAGGATACATGCCCTTTCGGGGAATTTTTTTTGTCGAGTATATTCCGCACGAAAACGGGAAATACTTACCCTGTAAGCGGAACGAAAAACAAGTCTTTTACATATATTATGGTAAGGGATAGTTCCGTTTACAAAAGAGGTATTTTATGAACGTAAAGCGCGGTGAATTGTATTATGCAGATCTTTCCCCCGTAGTTGGGAGCGAACAGGGTGGTATTCGCCCCGTTCTCGTCGTGCAAAATGACGTCGGAAATAAATATTCCCCCACCATTATCGCCGCCGCCGTTACCAGCAAGATCAACAAGGCGAAACTACCCACTCATATCGAATTGCCGTCCGCCTACGGGCTTGCCAAAGACAGCGTGATTTTGCTAGAACAAATCCGAACCTTGGATAAACGCCGCCTAAAAGAACGGATTGGGGAACTCCCGCCTGCCACCATGGTACGGGTTAACCGCGCCATTTTGATTAGCCTTGGTTTTCCCGTCAATTAAATAAAAAATGTGACAAAATATATCAATCTCTGCGAAGTTTTTTTCCGTATAATAATGGAAACTATTTTCGTGGAGATTTTTTATGCGGCAAAAAACTATCGATTTTTCAAAATATACAACCTATTTTCTACTTGCTTTAGCAAGCTTATTTTTATATTTTATCGGGGATAACGGCGAACCGTTGCCCTTAGCCCTTGCCTACGCTACGGCGACCGCAGGTATTCCCCCTACCGTGTCCGCGATTATCGGTTTCTATCCCGCGTTATTTAGCGGCGATCCATTTTCCGTTCTGATCGCCTTGGCACAAGCCTTTTTTCTGTGGCTAGGTTTTTTCTTGCAAGAACGCTTGCGGCGCGCCGATTTTAAAAAATCTTCTCTTTTTCCCTTGTTTTTTCTAGCAATGGGGTTGACCTTGTTTGTATCTTTCGCCCCCTTTTCCCCCTACGCAATCCCTTATGCTTTTGCAAAAAATACCAACGCTCTCACGCAAAAAACGGTAATTGCGGCAACCATTTTTTTACTTGCATCCATTTTTTCCATTGCCCTGAAATCACTTTTGCACAAAGTATTAAAATGCCGTTTGCGCGGTGACGAGCTCGTTTTTTTACTCTTTTTCTTTGTCGTAATCGGCGTAGGAATCTGTCGTTTTTTGGGCTTGAACGCATACATGGGTATATCCATTTTCATTTTACTACTCTTTTCCGCAGTTACCAAAGACGCATCAACCATATTTTGCGCGTTCATCCTTTCTCTCCCTCCTCTTTTCACGTCGGGGGCGTCTTTCGAAAAATTCTTCTTGTACGGCGCGGTTATTTCGCTTTTCGCCAAATCAGGCAGGCTCTCCACCGCTTGCGCATCCCTTATCGTATTTTTTGGGTATGGTTATTTTGAAGGGCTATACGCCTACCCCACGTCGCTACTCGTTCAGTCCGTCCTTTCCGCCGTTCTTCCCGCGCTGTTATTCGTACTCCTTCCCCCCGTTCTCATTCGCGAATTGGAAAACAAATTACTCTTTTACAGAGAAAAACACCTAACACGTATCGCGATCAACCGCAATCGCGCGGCGATCGGCGAAAAATTGTTTGAAATCTCGTCCGTCTTTCGCGAAATACAAAGTACATTTCACGCGCTTAGCAACCACGACGCAGATGCAAGCGCAAAAGAATACATACGCAACTTTGTTTTGGAAACGACTTGCCAGCGTTGCCCTAATTACTCCGCCTGCAACGCCAAAAACGCCAACGTTTATATCGACCGTTTAATCGAAGTCGGCTGCTTAAAAGGCAAAACCAGTCTTATCGATATTCCGCGTGCCCTTGGCGAGCTTTGCGTGAACCAAAGCGGCATACTCTATGCCCTGAACAAGCAGATCGGGGAATACAAACACCACCGCTTAGAAGCGGAAAACGCCGCTGCGGGACGAAACTTGCTCGCCACGCAAGCCTTAGGCGTGAGTGAAATTTTAAAAAATCTTGCCTTGGAACAATGCGAACCCCTGCGCCTATATACCGATCGTGAACGGGCGCTTTCCGCCGCCATGATGAATGCAGGAATCGTTTGCAGCGAAATTCTTGTATACGGCGACGAAGACAACCCCACCCTTTCCCTGATTACGTTTGGAAAAGCTGACGTAATCAAGATCGCCGCCGTGGCAGGACACGTCTTTCAAACGGAAATGATCATTTCCGAACGGCTCACCTTAAACGACGAAAAATTCTGCTGTATTTTACGGAAAAAACCGAATTTCGACGCTGCGTTCGGAGTGGCAAGCCGTAAAAAAACGGGCGAAATCGCCTGTGGCGACACCCATTCCGTCGTCAAAATTGACGAGAGAAAATTCATGATCGCACTTTCCGACGGCATGGGTAGCGGCGAATATGCGCAGCGCGTTTCGGAAAGCACCATTTCCCTTTTGGAAAGTTTTTATCGGGCAAAAATGCCGTCGCCGCTCGTCTTGTCCACCGTCAACCGCCTGCTTACCTTTAACAAAGAAGAACGGTTTGCCTGTGTGGATATCGCCGTCGTGGATCTTGGCGACGGAATTGCAGACGTCGTCAAAATTGGCTCACCCTTAGGATTTATCTTGTCGGGCAACACAGTCAAAGTGTTGGAAACACACTCTTTGCC
>JAZSJN010000119.1:0-2069 GCA_045534315.1 Candidatus Scatosoma sp. | reverse complement strand
CGCGGGGGTAATTGCGCATAATCACTTCAAAAACAAACATTGCCAACCCCAATCCTGCAAGGATCAAAGACACGTAATCCGTCCAGCGGGATATGGTGATAAACGTCCGTTCTTCCAACTCGGAATAACGCAACGCCACTTCGCCAAATAACGCCCGATACCCAAAAGTCGCTCCACTTGCTAAAAAGATAAAGAACGCAAACACGCGGTAGTTCTTCATTCCCGGCGCCTGCGTGCCTTCCATATCAAATTCCGCCGTACCCGTGGCGTGTTTTAACAATACAAGCAGAGAAATTCCCGTAACGAATTGCAGCAGCAGCGACGCAAAACTGACTACGTTTTTAAAAAAATGATTGACCCATACGTCCTTTTTCAGCATCGCCTCAATACATTCGTGAATACGGCTCGTCCGCAAAAATAAATACGCCATCAAAAAGACACCGATAATCTGCACTAAATTGCGGCAAAACGGCGCGATACGCCCGACAAGGCGGCGATGCTCTATCATCTGTCCGTTTTCCGCCACTTCAAAATAACTCGCCTTTCCGCCACGTATGCCGCAAAGGAAATGCACAAACAAGCACACCGCCATAAAAACGTAGAAAAACGCCGTCGGCTTTCCGTTTCCACTCAGCACGAAAATAACGAAATATACCCCCAAAACCACCGAAAACATATCGGAAAAAACCTTTCCCATGCCCTGCATGGCATTGACGTTGAGATTGAAACCGTATTTTTTGTCGGCTTTGCGCTTAAACAGACCGCCAATCCCCCAAAGCGCACGGATAAACATAACCAACAATAATATTAGCATGCCGATATAGAGCAACGCAAGCAAGAACGGAATAATGTTTACCGCCGTGCTCATTGATTTGAAAGACGATAGTGTAAATTCCCGCCAAACGGTAAGCAGCCCCACCTTTACGTAGCTTGATTTCAGCATGGGAAAGCATGCGGCGATCAGCACGAAAAAGGACGCGACAAGATAGACTACGCCTACCCATTTTGCCCTACCACGGGTCTTGACGATTCGATTTTTCAAGGCTGCGTTTTGATGTGTAGGCAGCTCCTTAATTTTGTACTTCTTCATGTTCGCCAATCCTTGTGCTCGTCAATCCTTGCTTCGCACCTTCTCAATACCGTAAAACTATATACAAAAAAACGAAATTATATACGCTTACCCGTAAAAATCTGCTTGTACGCGTCGATGCATTTGTTGATAATCTCCATCGCTTCGTCACGATGACAGATTTCTTTTACCGTCGTTTGCTTGTGTTCCAGAGATTTATACACTTCGAAAAAGTGCATCATTTCTTCAAAGACGTGCTTGGGCAATTCGTGAATGTCGTAATAATCGTTGTACGTGGGATCTCCAAACGGGATCGCGATAATCTTTTCGTCAAGCGAGCCGCCGTCGATCATCTTGATTACCCCGATCGGGTAACATTTTACCAGCGTACAAGGATAAATCGCTTCGTTGCAAAGCACGAGCACGTCCAACGGGTCGCCGTCGTCCGCAAACGTTCTGGGAATAAAGCCGTAGTTTGCAGGGTACACCGTGGACGTGTACAAAACGCGGTCGAGTTTTAACAGCCCCGTGTCCTTATCCAATTCGTATTTTGTTTTACAGCCCTTGGGAATCTCAATAAACGCCTCAAAGCTCTTCGCCGTAATACGATCGGGGGCGATGTCATGCCAAATATTCATATTTTATTTCCTCTCATTAAAATTGTCTTATCCTTTATATTTTAGCATATTTTTCTCCGTATTGCAAGAATTGGGCGCATTTTTTTCGCACATTTTCGTTTTTGTTATAAAAAAACGAGCAAATTTATTTAAAAACGTAAACAAAAACGCTATTGATAGCGTACCGTATATACCCTTTCGCAAATTTTTTGTCCTTTGTTTTTCGCTTTGACGATGCGGTTTTCCTTGCAAAAAATAAAAAAGATTTTTTGTTTTTTAAGGTAAAAAGCTTTGACAAGGCAAAAAAAATATGATATAGTAGTATAGCTTTTTGAATAAACAATTGATATTGAGCCATGCAGAAGTACCCAAGAGGCTCAAGG
>JAZSJN010000004.1:0-5195 GCA_045534315.1 Candidatus Scatosoma sp. | reverse complement strand
ACGGTTATTGGTGGCTTCGTTCGCCTTTTTACAACATCCTTAGCGAAGCAAGGATCGTCAGGTACGACGGCGATGCTGGTAGCAACGGTAGCGTCGTCCGCAGTACGAGCCGCGGCGTTGTGCCTGCTTTGAAATTGGTATTGTAAACACGGCATAAAAATACAAAAACGGAGCGAACGTATCGCTCCGTTTTTGTCTGTCCATTTACCCTTTAATTTTGCTGCGCGCCGCGCAGGTTTAATTCCTTGATCATTTGCCCGACGTACCGCACGGGGACGAGCTCGATCTTGTCCTTATATTTTTCGCAAACTTTCATATTTTTGGCGGGCAATATCACCCGTTTAAAGCCCGTTTTGATACATTCGTTTACTCGTTTGTCGGCATACGTAACGGGGCGGATCTCGCCCGTCAAGCCCACTTCGCCAAACAGCGCGGTGTATTTATCGATAGGCACGTCGTTTGCCGCGGAACTAAGCGCCGCGCAGATTGCCAAATCGACGGACGGCTCGTTTAAACGGATGCCGCCCATGGCGTTGATATACACGTCCGCATTGAAAAAGGGGATTCCGCAACGCTTTTCCAGCACCGCAATCAGCACTACCAGTTTATTGTAATCGACGCCAAGGCTCATGCGGCGGGGTTGTCCGTAGGGGGTTTTGGAAATCAGTGTTTGAATTTCGACGTTCATGCAGCGATTGCCGCTCTCCGACGGCGTAACTGCCGAGCCTGCCGCCAAGCCACGCGTTTCCGACAGGAAAAGATCGGCGTAATCGCTCACGCTCTTCACGCCCGCGTCCGTCATTTCAAAAACGCCCACTTCCTGCGCCGAGCCGAAACGGTTTTTTACCGCGCGGAGCAATTTATAATTGTCTTCCTGCTGTCCTTCAAAATACAGCACGGTGTCCATGATATGTTCCAATACTTTCGGACCTGCCAACGCGCCTTCTTTGGTGACGTGCCCGATAATAAAAAAGGTAATGTTTTGCGATTTTGCAATCCGCATCAGCTTTGCGGCGCATTCGCGCACTTGTCCGACCGAGCCTGCCGCCGACGACAGCGTTTCGGTATATACCGCTTGTATCGAGTCGATCACGACGAACTTGCTATCCCCAAGGCTGTTTTCAATGTCTTCCAAACACGTTTCGTTGAGAAGTAACAGGTTGTCGGAGTTCAGCCCCAAACGCTCGCAACGCATTTTGACCTGCGAACAGCTTTCTTCAGCCGACACGTATAAAGTGGGGGAGTCCTGCGTTTGCGCCAAATGCGCCGAAACTTGCGTAAGCAGGGTGGATTTGCCGATACCGGGATCGCCGCCGAGCAGGACGAGCGAGCCGCGTACGATACCGCCGCCAAGCACGGTATCGAACTCTGCAATGCCGCTTTTTACGCGGTCGAATTTTTCATAACCGATCTTGGATAAGGGCAGGGCGCGCGTCTTCATCGCGGACACGCCCCTATGGTTTTCCGTTTTCTGCGTTTCCGTCGCGCGGACGATTTCTTCCTGCATGGTATTAAATTCGCCGCAGTCGGGACATCTGCCCAGCCATTTGGGCGCGGTATAACCGCACGAAGAACAGACGAACTGACTGGTGGGGGATTTTACTTTTGATGCCATGCTTAGTTACTCCTTAACAGCGCGTATGCGTTTACCGTAATGCCTTTGCCTTCGCCGACGTAGCCAAGTCCTTCGTTCGTGCCAGCCGCCAAGCCAACCGCCGTTTCGTCAACGCGCAAAGCAGCGGCAAGGTGGATTTTAATATCGTCGATATATTTTGCAAGGCGGGGCTTTTCTGCTTGGATTGCCACCGACAGATTTTTTACGGCGTAACCTTGTTCCTGCACGATCGCAACCACTTGCGCCAGCATGTCCATAGAATTTGCATTTTTCCAACGCGCGTCGGTATCGGGGAAATAGTGCCCGATATCTTTCAAGCCTGCCGCCGACAGCAACGCGTCCATAACCGCATGCGCTAACACGTCCCCGTCGCTGTGCGCGATCAGTCCGCTATCCGACGGAATTTTAACGCCGCCCAGCACGATAAAATCTTGTTCTTTGCCAAACGCGTGTGTATCCACGCCGAACCCGCAACGCGCGGCGTTATCCGTAAAATCTTCCGCGTACGTCAATTTCACGTTTTCGGGGCTGCCGTCGCAAAGGTGGGGCGCGCCGCAAAACCGCGCAAACACCGAAGAATCGTCCGTGTAAACGCCGTCGTTTATCTCAAACGCGCGCTCGTACGCGCAAAGAATATTCTCGCGGAAAAATCCTTGCGGCGTTTGGATTTGACGGAGCGTGTTGCGATCGGGTACGCTTATAATTTTGCCGTTTTTCACAACGGCTACCGTATCTCTGCACTCAATCGCGCAAATACCGCTGCCATTTGTATTCACGCTTTCGATACAATTTTCAATGGTTTTACGTGTAACGAAAGGACGCGCGCCGTCATGGATCAAGACAATATCCGCGCCCGTTGCCCGCAAGGCGTTATATACCGAGTGGGATCGATCTTCGCCGCCGAGTATTGCTTTGGCGTTGGCGTATTTTTGACAGATCCCGTCGATTTCTTTAAAATCTTCTTGCGACGCCGTCACCACGATTTCGTCGATTGAGGGGAAAGCAAAGGCGGAAAGGGTTTTATCCAGCGTCGTTTCCCCCTGAAAGGGGACGAGCAGTTTGTTTTTAGTAAAGCCCGTTCTCGTGCCTTTTCCTGCGGCGCAAATGATTGCGCATACCGTTTGTTTACTCATATAATCACCTCGTATAAGGACGCAGCCTCGTCCTTTTTTACCGTTTCTTTAATATTTAAAATGCGGAATTTTAACGTGCCTGACGCATACAAAACTTCCACGACGTCGCCGATTTTGACGTTTGTCGACGGCTTGGCGGCTTTGCCGTTAATGATCACCTTTTCTTCCGAACAGGCTTCTTGCGCGACGGTGCGACGTTTTAAAATGCGCGAAACTTTCAAAAATTTGTCGATTCGCATAAAAAACTCCTTTTTATCCTTTTACGGAGAAATATTTTTTCAAAAATTTGGAAAGGAAAGGCGAAAAACGCTTGACAAGTTTTTAGCAAGGGGATATAATTAGATAATGTATCATTATGCTATTATGGCGTAATGCCGCTCGGGCGGGGAAATTTATGGGAAAAATTCCCGAAAAATTCTTAAAAAACGACCTGAAAAGCGGTAAAAACCTTTTCCTTATATATTATTATAACGCAAAGGTACGAAAAAGTAAAGCATAAGAATACGAAAATTTCTAAACAAGACAAAAATTTCGATTTTTATCGATGAAAAGATATACTCGGTAGATCGCTGGAAAAATGAAAGGAGAAAAAATCACAAGATGGATTTACCTGTAACCAAGTACGGCAAAACCGAAAGAAGAAAATTCGGTAACATCAACGAAGTCATTGACATTCCCGACCTCGTTGAGATCCAGAAAGACAGCTACAATGCCTTTATCGAAGAGGGTATTAGCGAAGTGTTCGAGGACTTTTCCCCGATCACCGACTACTCCGACCGTTTCGAACTCTATTTCTTAGATCATAGATTTGGCGATAAACCCAAGTACGACGAAAAAGAATGTCGTGCCAGAGATGCTACGTACGCACTTCCGCTCCGCGTCAAGGTTCGTCTTGTCAACAAAGTCAAGAACGAAGTTTTGGATCAGGAAGTGTTCATGGGCGATATGCCGCTCATGACCGAAAACGGCGCGTTTATCATCAACGGCGCGGAACGTGTTATCGTTTCCCAGTTCGTTCGTTCGCCCGGCGTTTATAATAAGTCGAGCAAGGACAAGACGGGTAAGGAAATGTTCGAAACGACCGTTATGCCTAACCGCGGCGCATGGCTTGAACTCGAACAGGATGCGCAGGACGCATTGTACGTCCGTGTGGACAGAAAGAAAAAGCTGTGCATCACGGTCCTTTTGCGTGCGCTCGGCTACGGTTCGAACCGCGCGATCGAAGATTTGTTCGCAGGCAACAAGATGATTGTGGCTACGCTTGCAAAAGATACGGCAAAGAGCGAATCGGACGGCTTGTACGAACTGTAACTCCGCCTTCGTCCCGGCGGAGCGCCTACGGAAGATTCCGTAAGGGCGCACCTTTTCAATCTGTTCTTTGATCCCCGTCGCTACGATATTGCGAAGGTGGGCAGATATAAATATAACAAAAAGCTCAACATGGCGTTCCGTTTGGAAGGCTGTCGTGTGGCGGATGCCGTTATCAACCCCGAAACAGGCGAAGTGATTGCGGATGCGGGCGAAAAGATCTCCGAGCAGAAAGCAAAGGCAATCCAAAATTGCGGTATCAACGAAATTTTCGTGCTTGTGGAAGATCCCGAAGACGGCGAAATCCGTCATAAGATGATCGCAAACAACACTGTTGATTTTGCGGAAATTTCGGATATTCCCGTACAAGTACGTGCAAAGGATTTTGGTTTACTTCCTACCGTGCATTATCCCAACTACAAATTCTCCAAGCTGATAGCGGAAGAATGTGGTAGCCTTAGCGTAGAAGAAGTTGCGGAAAAATACACCGACGCAATCAACGAAATCTACAAGACAGTGGAAAAGGCGGAAGAACCGGACGAAAAGCCCGAAGAAAAGAAAAACAGAGAAAAGAGAAGGGACAATCGTCGCAAATTTGTTGCGGCTTGTAAACTTTTCCATGAAGTTCTTGTCAGCGAACATCCCGTTCCGACAAAAGAACAGAAGAAGGAAATGCGTCCTTTGATCGACAAACTCTGCCATAAGCATATTACGGTAGACGATATCGTTGCGTCCATCTCCACCAACCTCGATTTGAAGTATGGCATCGGTACGACGGACAACATCGACCACCTCGGTAACCGTCGTGTACGTTCGGTAGGGGAATTGTTGCAGAATCAGCTCCGCGTTGGTATTGCAAGACTCGAAAGATTGATCAAGGAAAGAATGGCTACGCAGGATCCTATGGAAATCACGCCGTCCGCCCTTATCAATATCCGTCCCGTATCCGCTGTTATCCGCGAATTCTTCGGTTCGTCCCAGCTCTCGCAATTCATGGACCAAACCAACCCCATCGGTGAGCTTACCCACAAGCGTAAACTTTCTGCGCTCGGGCGTGGCGGTTTGAATAGAGACCGCGCAACCTTCGAAGTCCGCGACATTCACCATACACACTACAACCATATATATCCTATCAAAAC
>JAZSJN010000090.1:0-2849 GCA_045534315.1 Candidatus Scatosoma sp. | reverse complement strand
CTTGTCGCGTCTTAAAAACGAAAACGGTAGGGGACGTATCGCGATCAATCGATCAATCAATCCACCAACGTTTCGTAGATTGCCGAATACAGTTCAGAGGCTTTACTTTCCCAACTTTTATAGATATTTTGCGCCGTTTTTTTATCGGGAATGACGAATTTTAATTCCAACATCGGCTGTACGGGCGCAATAATTTTTAAAAATACGGTATACGACCCGTCCACGTTTTGGAAATAATCAGCTTTACATTCCTGACGGTTTCTCAATTTTCCGCTGTTATTTTTTATGAATGCGGAAATTTCGTCGCGAATACTCTTGGGGATCGTGATATAGAAATTTTTAAGACTTTCTCTACCGTCGCTAGTGATGGTATACAAACTTTCTTCTTCAGGGGAAGAAATGCGGCATAAAAACCCATCGTCGATAAGTTTTGGCAACAATTCCATACAATCCATATAGTTGAGCCAAGTATTTCCCGCGGTGCACATTTCTACAACGGTACGCTCCGAAAGCGCGCTTTCCATTTTATCAAAAACGTAAAGCACGATCAATTTATTGACGGACATTTCACCCTGAATCTGCATTTGTAAAAACTCCTTTTTCTTAAAAGCGTACGAAATGTTATTGTATTATACCTGAAAAAAGAAAAAAAATCAAGACGTTTTGCGAAAAATCTTTGATATTTTTGTTTTTTGTGCTATAATGATACTATAATAAAGAAAATTTGGCGAAAACCCCCAAAGGAGTGTTATATGGAATATATCGAAAAAACGGTAAAGAAAAACTATGTATTTAAGGGTAAATTATTAACCGTACGTTGCGACGACGCTCTTCAAGCCGACGGCAAACCTTGCACGCGGGAAATTATCGAACACAGCGGCGGCGCGTGCGTACTGTACGTAGAAGACAATAAAATTTTGCTCGTCCGCCAATTCCGTTATCCTTACGGCGAGAGCCTTTACGAAGTTCCTGCGGGCAAGCTTGATAAAGGAGAAGAGCCGATCGTAACGGCGGCGCGTGAGTTGGAAGAAGAGGCAGGGGTGAAAGCGACGAAATTTGAACTTCTGTTTATCGACTATCCCAGCCCTGGATATACGGACGAAAAAATCTATATCTACCGCGCTTATGACGGTATAAAGACAAAGGCGCATTTGGACGACGGAGAGTTTTTGGACGTGGAATATATTCCCGTGGATCGTGTGTGGGAGATGTTGAAAAACGGAGAAATTCGCGACGGTAAGACCATTATCGCTCTACAAGCCTATTTTCTTTCGATTAAATAAATGTTACGATAAAAAAGCGACGCCGCTCAATCGACGCCGCTTTTTTTATGGGGTAAAAATAAGGAGATAAAGAAGAAAAAAATCAATAGCCGTTATTGCAGCCGCAACCACACGAGCAGTTGCAGGACGGGGTGAGCAAGGATGCCAACGTTCCGTTTTTGTACAGACAGAAAAGGAGCGCGATGATCACGGGCAAGCCGCACCCGCTTAACACGTTCGAACAGAACACACCGTTCTTCGAACCGAGTACGAGCAAAGCGATAAGGATCCAAAGGGTAACGTTACCCTGATTACAACAAGTCATAATAAACCTCCTGTGTTAGCCGCAGGGGATATGTACTACCGCAAACAGCGGAAAAACCTGCGACGACGTGTTTCTATTACATAATATTCGCCGTTTTGGGGCGGTTGTGTTAAAAAAAGGAGTTTTTCCAAGATTTTTTATTAGGATTATTCGATTTTTCCCTTCATTTCCTTGCCTAAATCAAAAAAATGCGGTATAATAAGAGCATACTCGTGGAGAATACGCTGTTTTGGCGGTTCTACCGAAAAAACGGGTAAATATTTATTTTTTTGCTACGGGTATCGCAAAGTCGAACTCGATAGGAGATTTTTATGGAAAAGCGGAAGTATTTTTCCGCAAAACGCATTACGGGGCTGGCTGTATTGCTTGCGCTCGTGATTGTTTTGCAAGTGTTTGGCAGTTATTTCAAGATCGGCGCGACGTCGCTCAGTTTCGTTCTCGTGCCCATTGTTTTAGCGGGCGTACTCTACGGTGTTATTGCCGGCGGAATTATGGGGTTGGCATTCGGTATCGTGGTGCTGATCCAAGCGTTAACGGGTGTGGATGGTTTTACCCTTATTTTATTGGAAGATCACCCCGTTTGGACGGTGTTGCTCTGTGTCGTAAAAGGTACGGCGGCGGGCGTCGTTTCGGGCTTGCTTTATAAATGGATGTCGAAAAAGAATAAATACGTAGGCGTATTCTTGGCGGCGGCAGCAGCTCCAATCGTCAATACGGGTTTGTTTATTATCGGCTCGCTTTGTTTTTTACAGGATACGCTCAAAGCAAATTTTGTAGCGGGCGGACAAACGGTCGTCTACTTTTTGATTATTGTTTGCGCAGGCGTTAATTTCTTGGTGGAATTTGCGATCAACCTTATTCTTGCGCCGTCGGTGCACACCGTTTGCAAAGTGGCAGGGAAACGTATCAAATAATAGGAAAATTTAAAATGATCATTTGTATAGACATTGGTAATACGAATATTAAATACGCCATTTACGACGGCGACGAATTAAAAATTTCTTCCCGCGTAGCGACCGATTTTAAAAAGACTTCGGACGAATACGGCGCGCAGCTTACGGGCATGCTCGCGGCGCGTGGCGTAAAGGTGGAAGACATTGATGGGGGGATTGTTTCTTCGGTTGTTCCCTCGCTTGATTATACCATTGATAAAATGTGCGAATTGTATTTGGGTATTGATCCCTTGCATATCGCGCCGGGATTAAAATCGGGCTTGAATATCCGTTGCGACGACGCGCGCGAAGTAGGAGCAGACCGTATCG
>JAZSJN010000019.1:0-4786 GCA_045534315.1 Candidatus Scatosoma sp. | reverse complement strand
GAAAGTTTTAAACGGATAATCCGCTCTAACCCTTCGTCTGAAAGGTTGGTCAAGGTTACGAAGTTCCCGCACGAAAAACTCATGCCGTAGTCGTCGTCCTTGACGTATAAGCTCTCGCGCATGCCCTTGGGCATCTGATCGACAAAACAAAATATGCAGCGGTTTTGACAGGTACGAATGGCGGTATTTTTTTCAAATTCCACGCCCAAATCTTCCCCTTCGTCCTTTTCGACGTCCACCGTCATCTCGCCGTTGCCCCGTTTATCCCGCACCGTCATCGAAAATCCGTCCGTCTCGCAATAGTACAGATAATCGAGCTCGTCTTCGCAAGGACGTCCGTCGAATGCAACGATCTCGTCACCCACTTCCAACCCCAACGCTTTGGCGATACTATTCCGTTTTACTTTCGTGATCTTCAACATATCAATACCAAACCGTCAGTCCTTTTCTTTCCTATTTGTCGTTTTTTAAAATCTCGGCAAAACCGTCCGTTTCCACGCCGTACTGCCGACATAATTTTTGCAAAATTTCCGCAAACGCAGGCGGCAGGGGCGCGGTAAACGTCATTTCGTCCCCTGTCGTAGGGTGAACAAGTTGTAACCGCCAAGCATGCAACAACTGCCCATCCGCCTTAATTTTTTGTTTCTTAAATCCGTACACGGGGTCGCCCGCTACGGGATGTCCCAAATGCTTTGCGTGCACACGAATTTGGTGGGTGCGCCCCGTTTGCAAATCGAATTTACAAAGGGTAAAATCCGCCCCAAACCGCGCCACAACTTCGTAATCGGTTACGGCTATTTTTCCCTTCCCGTCAGGCACTACCGCCATCTTTAAACGATCGGTCGGGTGTCTGCCGATATCCGTTACCACCCTGCCGCTATCCGTTTTTAAATTTCCTTCCAAAAGCGCAAAATACGTTCTGCGGCAGGTCTTTTGCGCAATCTGCCCTGCCAAAGACACGTGCGCCTTGTCATTTTTCGCCACCACCAAAAGCCCTGTGGTATCTTTGTCTATGCGGTGTACAATTCCTGGGCGCAACACCCCGCCGATACCACTCAGGCTGTCCAGCGCATATAACAGCGCGTTAACAAGCGTACCGCTTTCCACACCGTTGCCCACGTGTACAGTCATGCCCTTGGGCTTGTTCACCACCGCTAGGTCTTGATCTTGATACACGATCTCGATCGGGATATTTTCAGGTTGCAGGGCATACTCCACCGCGTCGGGAATTTCAATCGTTACTTCGTCCCCTACCTTAATTTCCACACCCGCTTTTTTGGTAATCTTGCCGCCGATACAAACCTGCCCGTCTTCAATCAGCTTTTTCAGCCGCGAACGAGTAACGTCTTCCATTTGTTCGCTTAAAAACACGTCCAAACGTTTATACGGCTCTTCCGCGACAAACCATTGTTTTTCCATACCCTTTGCCGCCGCCCGTTATTCGTTATCCGTTTCGTCCGTTCTCGGCTCGTAATCTTCCGCCAAACGAGTGCCTTTTACTTCCACGAGCTCGTTTTTCTTATTATCCTGTTCCCAAGCCAACGCCTTATATTTCTTACCCGTAGGGAAGAGCGCGTCCCGATCAAAAAACAAAAATCCGAGAACCAACATTACCGCGCCGCCCGTAATAAAGAAATCGGCAAAATTGCATACGGCAAACCCGAAACGTTCCAAATTCACCATATCACGTACACCGTGAAGAACGCGCGGATCGCCCGTTTCCCATATTTTGTATTGCACACGGTCGATTAAATTGCCCACGCCGCCCGCTACGATTAAAATGATCGCAAGTCGCAAAAAGGTACGGCGGGTATCCATGCGAATATAAAATACCGACAGTAACACCATCAACAACGCCGTGCCCACAACGACGGCGATCTTTAACCACTCCGCAGAATTTCCCAACGAGCCGTAGGCGATACCGCGATTATAGGTAATTTCCAAGTAAATCCACCCGGGAATAACCGATACTTGATACCCCTCGGGTCTTCTCGAAAAATATACGTCCGCCGCAATTTTTGTCGCCTGATCGGCAAACACCAACAGCACAAACAGGACGAATCCCCATAAAAGCGCGCGCCATTTTTTCAAACGGTCACGGTCCTTTTTCAATTCTTCTACGCTCTTTTTCGCAAGCAAATCTTTCTTTTTCATTGCTCTTATTTCCTTTTATTTTTTTCGGCAGCGTCCTTGCGAATACTCCCGATCATTTCAATCTTTAACGTATGCAACTTTTTCGACAAGTCCACTTTGTACAGCTGCGGCACGTCCAAACGCAAATATTCTTCCCAGAACTTCGCCAGCTCCCCTTTCGAATACGCCTGTATTTCCATAAGCGACGGGAATTCGTACACCAATTTCCCGTCCTTTACAATCGTTTCTTGCAAAGGTACGGCGTGGAAATTATCTACTTCGTGTTCTTTCCACGTTTCAACGGGGTGGAATAGCGTTAACGGCTCGTCGTCGTTGACGACTTCGTCGCGGAGCGTGATCAAATCGGCGATCGCCATGCCGTTATCCTTGTCGTACAGACGGTACAAACCCTTAAACGCAGGGTTGGTAATTTTAGCGGTATTATCCGAAAGTTTGATCTTCGGCGTAACCGTACCGTCCTTTTCTACCACCGCCGCCAGCTTATACACGCCGCCGAGCGCAGGCAAATCTTCGGACGTGATCAGCCTTGTGCCAACCCCCCACGAATCGATTTTCGCGCCTTGCTGCAACAGAGAATTGATCGAACGTTCGTCCAAATCCCCCGAAACACAAATGATCGCGTCGGGGAAGCCTGCTTCGTCCATCATTTTACGCGCTTTTTTGGAAAGGTAAGCAAGGTCGCCGCTATCGAGCCGTATGCCCTTGGGCTTATGCCCTTCTGCCTGCAATTCCTTAAACACCTTGATCGCGTTGGGCACGCCGCTACGCAAAGTATCGTACGTATCGACCAGCAGCAAACAGTTATCAGGGTATGCGTTTGCGTACGCGCGGAACGCTTCGTATTCGGTGGGATAATCCATAACCCAACTGTGCGCCATCGTGCCTGCCACGGGCACGTTGAACATCTGCCCCGCAATCACGTTGGACGTGGACGAACAGCCGCCGATAATTGCCGCTCTTGCCCCGTAAATACCCGCATCGGGCGCTTGGGCGCGGCGCAAGCCGAATTCCATTACCACGCCGTTTCCGTTGGTCGCGCGGCAAATCTTAGAAGACTTCGTCGCGATCAGCGTTTGGTGATTGATAATGTTCAGAAGAGCCGTTTCTGCAAACTGCGCCTGCATAAGCGGCGCTTTCACCGTCAAAATCGGCTCGCCGGGGAAGACGGGCGTACCCTCTTTCACCGCGTACACGTCCCCTGTAAAACGCATGTTTTTTAAATATTCCAAAAAGCTTTCGTCAAAAAGATTTAGCGAACGTAAATACGCAATGTCCTCGTCGTCAAATCGCCAATTTAAAAGATAGTCCATCGCCTGTTCCAAACCCGCGGCGATCGAATAGGTGATCAGCGCGTTTTTGCGGAAGAACAAATCGAACACCACTTCTTCTTCGTGCTTTTTGTGGCGATAAAATCCATAGCCCATCGTCAGTTGATACAAATCCGTCAAAAGAGTGAGATTTCTCATGGTTATTTTTCCTTTTTCTCGTCTGCTTTTTCTTTATAATTTTCGGGATAAATCTTGCACATCATATTCCATTTATCCAAAATCGGCTCTTCGTCTTTTCTATCGGCGATAAATTCCACAATGCCGTACTCTTCGCCCCTTAACGATCCGATCAGTTTTCCTTCTTTTTTCTTGTTCGTGTACAACAGATAAAACAATAAGCCCAGGCCTGCCGCCAGCATGGTCAACGAAAGCACCAAAGACCAAGGCACGCCGCCGCCGTTTAAAATATACGTGGAATCACGCAGAGGTTCCATAATCGAACGGGTAAGCCCGTACACGATAAAATAGCACGCTACGTTAATACCGTTGGGCTTTTTACCGTTCTTCCAAGCGTTGATAAACAGCAGTATCGACGCCGTCAAGGTCACTATGCTTTCATAGAAGAAAAATGCGTAATGCCAACTGCCCGTCGCCTCGATATATACCGCAAAAGGGAAAAACTGCAACGCGCCGTTCGTCACTTCAGCGCCATACACTTCTTGATTGACAAAGTTTCCCCATCTGCCGATAGACTGCGCAAATAAAAGCCCCACGACGATACAATCCCCCACGCGCAAGAAATTGATTTTTTTGACGATACAGATCACGGCTACGCTTGCCGCGCCGCCGATAATACCGCCGACGATGGAAAGCCCGCCTTTTCGGATGGAGCTCCAACTAAACCATTGCGAAACGGGCAAACCGTCCGTAATGCAATAAAACAGCCGCGTCGTAATAATTGCGATCGGCAAACCGATCACAAAAAAAGTCAAAAACAAATCGCGCGACATGTTTCGGCGGCGGAAGAGCGCCGTAATGATCAAAAACGCCGCGATCATGCCGCAAACGATTATCATTGCGTAGGCATGAATTTCCAACCCCCCGATCTTAATCGACGGATCTAACGGCCATAACAGGTTTGAAAGAGTCATATTTCTTCTCCTTACGCGCGCACTTGCCCGCGCGAGCGGCAAGGGCATATCAGCCCATATTATTTATTATTATAGCATAATAATAAAAAGCCGTCAACTCCCTTGACGGCTTTTTTTCGTTTCTTATTGAATTTTCACCTTTAGCCCGACTTTCGTAAGCACGGGGAGAGCTATAAAGAGCAAAACGTAGTTCAATATATTCACCCAAACCTG
>JAZSJN010000088.1:0-13284 GCA_045534315.1 Candidatus Scatosoma sp. | reverse complement strand
TATGCAGGCTTTATCGGTACGATGGGTGTAGACGGCGTCTTGAAGAACGTTGCATTTACCGATTTGGTACTTGGTCAAAAGACCGGTCTTGTAGAACGTGGCGGCAGAGGCGGCTTCGTTGAAAACGTATACGTTGAGCTCAATTCGATTGAAAGCGGTTTAAGCCAAAGTGCTCCGACGAAGATTTTCTCGCAACACGGTAATACCAAACTGGCGAACGTTGTTATCAACGTAACCGAATGCGATTTCACGGGCATTGAATACGTATATCTTGCAAACAGCGCGTATAACGTATCGGAAAACGTTTACATAATCGACAGAGATTATATTGCGGATACTAAGAGTGGGTTTGACGAAGCGAACGGTGGTCTTGGCGCAACGGGATTCTGGCATTTCAATCCGAACCACGATACGGGTGCAAGTTTTGCAACGGTGGAAGATTTGCTCGCTGACGAAACGCACGGCGCAATTATCGCAGGTCTTGGCGGCTATTGGAAAGTAGAAGACGGTAAGCTGTACTTTGGCGATAAACAGGTCGTTATGGGTCTTGAAAAAGAATTCGACTTGAACGAATACAAGACGGACGTTAACAAGCAAGTTATCTTGGAAAACGAAAGCTTTGTAGAAGGTAGCACTTGGTCGGTTTCCATTAACGGCGGCGAAGCAGTTGACTATACGGTTACCGAAGCAGGCAAGGCAATCATTACGGTTGATCCCGCTACGCTTGAAAGCTATCAAGCGAAGATTGTCATTAGCAATGAAGATAAGGTACTTTCTTTCAGTAACGTAATCGCGGTAACCTACATTTCGACGACGGAACAATTGCAAGCGGTTGGTATGGGTGAAAACAATATCGTGGCTACGGATAACGATAAGAATTACTATGCGCTTGCAAACGATATTACCTTTACGCACGCAGCCGATTATTCTGACGTAGTTGCAGGTGGTTACCATAAGGCAGGCGGCGCGACTTATCAGCACTTGTGGTCCTTCCAAGGTGTATTCGACGGTAACGGCTATAAGATCGACAATATGCGCGTATCCGACGGCGGTATCTTTGGTTATGCAGAAAACGCAACCATTAAGAACCTTGTTTTGACCAACGTACATCTTATTGACAACGTTCCCGCAGAAATTTCCAAACAAGGCGGCGGTTATGCATCTATCCTTGCGTATACGGCTCCTGATACTACGTTTGAAAATATTGAAATCACCATAGCAAGCTCTCCCGCAAGCATCTGGACGTGGAAGAGAGACAGCTTGTTCGTATGTAGCGGTTCTGCCGGTGCAACGACGTTCCGTGATATTACGGTAGACGCAAGTTACATCGAATTGAAGACCTTGCTTGGTATTTCGCACAATGAAGGTAACGTATACGAAAACGTTCTTATTAAGGCGGCAAACTACGCGGCAATCGGTTACACGGCTGACTCGTACGGCGCTGGCGGCGTACAAAACGTTGCGGCAATGATGACGGAATTCCCTGACGGCGTAACGTTTGAAAGGATTGCGCTCGCAGAAATTCCTAACCAGCCTATGAATGCAAATATGGCAAAATTGTCGGCATACGACGGTGACGTAACGGCGCTCGGCTTTGCAGAAGATTCTAACGTATTTGAAGTTGTAAATACGAACCTTTGGAATGACAGAATTGTCTTCCCTGCAGATTCGGCTAATTACGATTACGTAGAATTTGACGTTGTGCTTTCGACGGACATTCCTACGTTTACGGCATGGCCTTCCAACGGTACCAACACGCAAGGCAGTTTCAGTATTTACGGTGCGCAGATGCAAACGAGCGACAGTTTGTTAAGATCGGTGGAAGTATTCGACAAAGATGGCAACACCTTTGCAAATCAATACACCAGCGGTTTCAAGGCAAATACGTTCTACACGATCCGCGTATGCTTCACCAAGAACGAAACGGTGAAATACTTGCACTTCGGTACGAGCACGTTGCAGACCTATTACGTAAGCAATGCAAGATGGGGTTCGTTCGATGTGAGAAACGACGTATACGTATGTGGTGACGGTAAGTTCCTTGCAAACTACACGGGCGACGTAACGGCGCTTGGTTTTGAAGAAGGTTCTGTCGTTACGCAGCAAACGATCAGCGACGGTTGGTCTAGCCGCGTTAGAGTAAACAGCAGCATTAAGTACGATTACGTAGACGTTGAATTCTCGTTCACGGGCGACCGTGCGGTTTACACGCTTTGTATATGGACGTATGGTATCGATTCGAAGATCCTTTCTGGTAACTACAGCGTTTCTGCAACGGCTTGCACGGCGGCAAACGGCGCAGCGGAAAGAACGATTCAAATCCTTGATGCAAACGGCAACGCGGTTGAGTCGATGACGGCGAATACGGTATACACCTTGCGCGTATATCTTAACAGCGACGTAGCTTCGTTTGCGGTAAGTACGTTTGATACTAGCGCAGAAAGCACGGCAATCCTTAACTTCGGCGACATTACCTACGGGACCAACGCGTAAGTTAAGAAAACAGCGTAAAGAAATTTATGCAAAAGCATTTCGAATAAAAAATTAGTCGATCTGCGACAAAAGGGGGCGGAGCGAAAACTCCGCCCCAATATTTTGTTTTGTAAACACAGGAAAAAATTTATTTTTTCCGTTTACAATCAAACTTTTCGCGGAGCGAAAACTCCGCCCCAATATTTTGTTTTGTAAACGCGGAAAAATTTGTTTTTCCCGTTTACAATCAAAAAGTTTTATGATATAATGCTATTATTATAAATGCAAGAAAGGAAAAGATTTTAGGTCAATATGAATAAAGTATTAACGTTAAAAAACGGTTGGACCGTACAATATCAAGGCAACAAACTCGCGGCGAGCGTGCCCGGCGACGTTACCTTAGATCTTTACCGTAACGGTATCATCAAAGATCCGTATTACGGGCTTAATCATCGCGATCTGCGCTGGATCGCAGACAGCGATTTTATTTACGAAAATGAGTTTTCGCTTTCGGATGAGATTTTCTCTTCGGAAGAGATTTTGCTTGAATTTGACGGCATCGATACTTTCGCGGAAATTTATTTGAATGATACTTTGCTCGGTTACTGCGACAATATGTTCTTGCAGTACGTTTATTCTGTAAAAAATCTCGTGAAAACGGGTAAAAATATTTTGCGTGTAAAGCTCCTTTCCACGACCAAAAAAATGGACGAGATCGACGATCGTGGGTATTTCGGTACGTTTAACGTCAAGCGTCTGTTTATCCGCAAGGCGCAATGCCATTTTGGTTGGGACTGGGCGCCCGACATGCCAGGATACGGTATTTGGGGAGACGTTCGCATCAAGGGCGTGAAGAAAAACCGTATGGTGGACGTGTCTTACAAGGCGTACAACGACGGCGACGTGTCCTTGTTCGTCGATTTAAATTACAGTACCCGTCCGCAGGTGGATTTCAACGGCAAGACGGTTAAAGAACACAACAAGGAATGTGAAAACGATATTTTACGCTATACGGTGGCGATTCGTCCGAACGAAAAACTTTCGGCGGAGAATAGCAAGGTAAGCGAACACAAAATCACAGGCAGAAAGAATTTTGCCAATATACATATCGACAACGCGCAGCTTTGGTGGCCATTGGGCTATGGAAACCATCCCTTGTATGCCTATAAGGTAGAGCTGGTTCGCGGCGGCAAAGTCGTGGACGAACGCCACGGGAATTTGGCGTTTAGAACGGTGGAATTGCAGCAAAAGCCTGTGGACGAGCTGACGATGGGATATAAATTCCTGATCAACGGCAAGGAAGTGTTTATCAAAGGCTCGAACTGGGTGCCTGCGGAATGCTTTATCGGCGCAATTCAAGACGAAAAATACGATCGTTTGACCGACCAAGCGGTACAGGGCAATTTTAACATGTTACGCGTTTGGGGCGGCGGTCTTTATGAAAAGGATATTTTCTACGATCTTTGCGATCAAAAGGGGTTGATGGTATGGCAGGATTTGATGCTTGCCTGCGCGGATATTCCCGAAGACGATCCTGCATTTGTAGAAAATATGAAAAAGGAAGTGGAATATCAGATCAAGCGCTTGAGAAACCACCCGTCTATCGTATATTGGTGCGGCGGTAATGAAAAAACGGGTACGTACGGTTTGCAAATTTGCCACGGCGATTATTTCGTGGACGTGGTACTTCGCGGCTTGGTGACGAATTTGGATACCTCCCGTCCGTATGCCCGCCAAAGCCCTTGCGCGCTTACCGATATTGGAAACGACAAGACGTCGGGCGAATCGCACGCGGGTAGCTTTGAAGCGGTGCTTTCCGCAGGGATTGAAAATTATCGCGAATGTGTCAGCGGTACAGACGTTCCCTTTATTTCCGAATGTGCGATTATGGGGCCTTGTTCTTTGGAAAGCCTTTCCAAAATTTTCCCCGACGACAAGCTTTGGCCCATGAACGAATATTGGGACGATCGTTTGATGGATAACCCTTACGCGGCGATTTTGATGACCTTTGCCAAGCGCGAGAATTATTACGCGAGCACTTTGTACGGCGAGAGCGAAAATGCCCGTCAATTTATCGCAAAGGGTATGACGGTACACGCCGAAGCACTCCGCGCGGAGATCGAATACGCGCGTGCAAACAAACGTCGTTGCGGCGGTTTTATGAACTGGATGTATTCGGAAATCTGGCCGTCGGCGACCTGGTCGGTAATCGACTACTATTGCGAACCCAAACAGGCGTACTATCAGATGAAGAACAGTTATGCGCCCATATTGCTGACTTTTGTGCAAAAGAAGGGGGGCGTGACCGCGTTGACGCTGGTTAACGACACGGAGAGCTTGATGTTCGGCACGGTGGAATACGGCGTGAAAACGCTGCAAGGCGAGATCGTTTGGGCGAAGAGTGCACAGATCGAGATTGGAGAAAACGACGTGGCGCAGATAGAAGTTTGCGGCGAAATCGCTCTTCCCAATACCTATCTGTATGCGAAATTGGGCGATTATACCGCGGTATATTCCTACGACATGTGGCACACCTGCAAATTTACAAGCGAGTATACTTATTCGGTCAAAGAAACGGAAGATGGCTTGGCGGTAACGATTAAGGCAAACGCGTTTGTCAAAGCGCTTACTTTGCGTCTGCCCGACAATTACAAATACACCTATTCCGATAACTATTTTGATATGCAGGCGGACGAAGAAAAGACGGTGTATATTTGCGGCGACGGCGCGAAGGCGGATGCGTTGGAAGTAACCGACTTTGCAAAGGAGATCGCGCATGCGTGAGTTAATCGGTAAAAAATTAAATAACGTCGAATTTATCGAGCGGAACGGTAAAATGTACGGAAAACTGCAAAATAGCGGTGTTTCGATGGAATACGAGGTAAAGCCCGTAACGTTGCATAAACCCGTCGAAGCGGTTTTGATGGATTTAGACGGCACGACGGTCACGAGCGAAGAATTTTGGATCTATATTATCGAACGCACCATGCAAGAGCTGATCTGCGATCAGAATTTCAAGTTAGAAGAGGCGGACGTGCCTTTCGTATCGGGCTTTACGACTGCCGATCATTTGCAATATTGCATCAATAAATATTTCCCCAACGAAGATTTAAGCAAGGCAATCGAGATATATCATAAGGTTGCCAAAGCGGAGTTGGACGAAATTTTGGAAGGTCGCGGCAAGGTAGAGGCGTTCAAACCTACCGAAGGGCTGAAAGAGTTTTTATATGAACTCAAACGCCGCGGTATCAAGATCGGTTTGGTAACGAGCGGCTTGGATTATAAGGCAATCCCTGAAATCGTGGCGGTATTCCGCACGCTTGGTATGGGCGATCCCTTGAAATTTTACGACGCGATTATTACGGGCGGTCACAGAAAGGACACGCACGAATACGGTTCGCTTGGCGAAATTGCGGCAAAGCCTCATCCTTGGGTATATACCGAAGTCGCATATATGGGCTTGAAAATCAAAAACCCCGAAAACGTAATCGGGATTGAAGATTCGGCGGCGGGGGTAATGGCGCTCCGGTTTGCGGGTTTTCCCGTGTTCGGTTTAAACGCGGGCAATATCACGCAGAGCGGCTTGGATTGCTTGTGCTATAAAAAGGTGGATACCTTACAGGAAATTTTAAACGAGATTGAATAACAGCAGAAAAAACGCAATCGTATTGTAAAAAAAATATCTTGACATAAATAAAAAATTATTATATAATCGTGTCATGAAAACGTTTTTAGAGTTGCAATATTCGCAAAAGCACCAAGAAAAATTAAACGTATATCTGCCCGATGGCAACAGTTTTACCACCGTGGTCTATTTTCACGGCGGCGGCTTGCAATGGGGTTGCAGAAACAAAGAAAATTTTGTAGAAATAGCGCATAGCTTTGTCAAACAAGGCTATGCGTTCGTTTCAGTTGATTACCGTATGTATCCTAACGCAAAGTTTCCCGATTATTTAGAAGACGGCGCGGATGCGGTGGCGTTCGTGAAAGAACGTATCCCCGCGTGGGGCGGAAACGGCAAGATGATCGTGTCTGGGCAATCGGCGGGTGCGTGGATGTCGCTGATGCTCTGTTTGGATAAAAAATATCTGGGCGGAGTGGGCATAGACGCCGAACAAATCGACGGTTGGTTGATCGACAGCGCGCAGACGACGTCGCATTTTAACGTTTTGCAAAAGGAACGGGGCGAACATCAGTTCAGTCAGCGCATTGACGAATACGCGCCCTTGTATTTTGTGGACGAAAACACGGCGTTTTCGAAAATGCTGCTTATTTTCTACGAACAAGATATGCCAATGCGCCCCGAACAAAACGTACTGTTTTATAAGACGGTATTAGCGTTTAAAAACGATGCGGATATCGAATACGTACAGCTTGACGGCGGACATTGTCACGGCTCGGAGCATAAAGACGACGACGGCGAATATGCGTTTGTGAAAACGTCGTTTGCTTGGCTGGATAAAAAAGGATTATAAATAGGTAAAACCATGGATGAATTGGTGTTGATGCTAAAAAACGTAATTGTTTTCGTGTTGCTTGCCGTTCCGGGGTACTTGCTCGTGAAAACGAAGCTTTTAAAACAGGAGCACTCGGGCGTACTTTCCAAGCTTTTGGTGTACGTGGGTATGCCGTTCTTGATTTTATCGAGCATGCTTGAAAAGGTAACGCTCAGCAAAGAACTGTTTGCGACGATCGGCTTGGCGGTAGGCGTCGGTATCGGCGTTACGCTGATCATGTTTTTTGCGACGATCCCTTTGACGGCGATGGAACGCCAGGAAAAAACGCGGGGCATGATGCGTTTTTGCTCCATGTTTTCTAACAACGGATTTTTGGGTATTCCCCTTGCGGCGGCGGTATTTGCAGACCGTCCCGACGTTATGACGGTGCTGATCATTATCAATATTCTTACCAACGTGTTGATGTACACGCTGGGCGTGTATCTCATCTCGCGCGATAAAAAGACGATCAGTTTAAAAAAGGCGTTTTTAAACCCCGTTTTGATCGCGTTTGTGATCGGTATCATACTCAATCTTTGCAACGTGCAAAAACATCTTCCGGAGCTCGTGTCCTATTCGGGGCATTTCCGCAATCTGGTCACTCCGATCTCTATGACGATCTTGGGTATGAAAATGGCGGGTGTAAAATTCCTTTCGCTGTTCACGTCGTGGAAGACCTATTACGTGTCGGCGATAAAGCTCGTCGTATTCCCTGCGGTGATCATCGGCGCGCTGCTTGCGGTAAAGGCGTTGACGGGCGGCGGATTGGTGAGCGAAGATTTCATCTTAGGTGCGTTTGTCAGCTTTGCAACGCCGACGGCGGGGCTTGCGTCTACTTTCTCGGATACCCATAATGGGGATTCGAAAAGCGCGGTGGCGTTTACGCTTGGCTCGACGATACTCTCAGTGGCAACGATACCCCTGCTGTATTGGGGAATTTGTTTCTTACTATAAAAAAGGAAAGGAAAAGAAAAGATATGAGCGTTTTTAAAACAGCAAAATGGATTTGGGTGGACGGCGACAACGCGCCCGATACCTACGGCGAATTTTATGACGAATTTATTTGGCAGGGCGAAAAAACGACCTGCCATATTTCGGTGGACGGCGACTACACGTTGTTTATCAACGGCAAGTACGTAGCAAGCAATCAATACGGCGATTTTGAATGGTACAAGTCCTACGACAGCGTAGACGTCACACCGTATTTGCAAGCGGGAAAAAATGCGGTTGCGATTTTGGTATGGCACTTTGGGACGAGTACGCAACGTTACTATTCTGCGCCCGCGGGCTTACTTTACGAGATTGAAGAGGGGGGGACGGTACGCGTTGAAAGCAACAAGGACACCCCTTCCCGATACAGCCGCGCCTATAAAAACGGATTAAAGAAAATCCTTACCAATCAACTTGGGTACAGCTATTTGTACGACGCGACCAAAGAAGATAATTGGATAAACAGCGGCTTGCAGGGCTTTACGCCGTCGGTTTTGGCGGATAAAAATTGTACGCTCGTGCCCCGCCCCGTTCAAAAGGGCGAATTGCTTGCGCCAAAACAGGGCAAAGTGATCGGGCAAACGGATAAAACATTCTATCAAATCGATTTGGGCGAAGAAGTCGTTGGATTGCTTTCCTTATCATTCACGTCGGCGACCGAGCAAAAAATCACGGTGTCGTTTGGCGAACATCTTTTGAAAGGGGGCAGAGTAAGTCGTTTTATCCACGAACGCGATTTCAGCGTGGAATATATTGCCAAGAAAGGCGAAAACGAATATACCAACTATATGCTCCGTTTGGGTTGCAGATATTTGGAAATCGAAAGCGAAAACCCCATTGATTTGCATGTTGCGGCGGTCATTCCGCAGGTATATCCTGCAGCCTATAAACCGTTTGCCGCAAAGACAGAACAGGACAAAAAGATCTACGAACTGTGCTTAAACAGCTTGCGACTTTGCATGATGGAACACTACGTCGATTGTCCTTGGCGGGAACAATGTCTGTATGCGTTCGACTCCCGCAACCAAATGCTGTGCGGATATTATGCGTTTGCAGACGGTAATTTCGAATACGCGCGCGCCAACTTGGTGCTGATGAGTAAAGACAAGGGCGTAGACGGTTTGATGTCGATCTGCTATCCTTGCGGACTTGATTTTGCGATCCCGTCCTTCTCCCTGTATTACGCGTTGTCAGTCAAGGAATATATCGAACACTCGGGGGACGTGTCGATTGTAAAGGAAGTTTACCCTCGCATTTTGCAGTTTATGGACGCCATGCTTGCGCGGCGCAGAAATGGGATTTTGTACCGTTTTGAAGGGGAGCAAAATTGGAATTTTTACGACTGGTCGCCCCATTCTGAAGGTACTTTGCACAGCGCGGATGCGGTAATCGCCGACGCGCAGCTTAATATCCTTTGCGTGATGGCACTTAGATGTTTAAAGCGCATTTGTCAACTTGGTGGCGTAGAATATCCCTACGGAAACGCAGATGAAGAAATAGCGGAAAAGGTGGTAAAATCGTTTTATAACGAAGAAAAACAGGCGTTTACGGTAACGGTAGACGGCGACGAATACGTGGAACTCGTCAATGCGTTGGCGGTAGCGTACGGGATTGTAACGGGCGAAAAAGCGGAAATTATTTGCGAAAAGCTGGCGCGGAATGAGCTTGTTCCTTGTTCGCTGAGTATGAAATGCTTTAAATACGACGCGCTTTTGAAAGTGGACGAAGAAAAATACCGCGGCGTAGTGCTTGCCGAAATCCGCAAGGATTATCAGTTGATGGTGGACAGCGGTTCGTCGGCAGCTTGGGAAACGATCGACGGCGCGGCGGCATTCGATTATGCGGGTAGCCTTTGCCACGGCTGGTCGGCAATTCCTATCTATTATTTCAAAAAATTAAAGGTTGTGGAATAAATCCATGAAATAAAAAACGCCTTTCGGGGCGTTTTTTTTGGGCGAAAAAGCGCATACTGCCATAGATGAAAACTCTTTTAAAAAATGCGGAAAAATTACGCGAAAAACTCGTTGAACACAGGCGGTATCTGCACGAACACGCCGAGATTGGTTTTGATTTGCCCCAAACGTGCGCCTACGTAAACGAGGTTTTGCGTAATTTGGGTTATACGCCGAAAAAATGCGGAAAGGCGGGGGTGATTTGCTCTGTGGGCGACGACGAAAGCAAACCTGCCGTCTTGCTCCGCGCTGATATGGACGCTTTACCGATCAAAGAAAATTCGGGTGAAGCGTTTGCCTGTAAAACGGGGAATATGCATGCTTGCGGACACGATTTGCATACGGCAATGCTGCTTGGAGCGGCGGAACTACTCAAAAAAGAGGAAACGCGTTTAAAAGGGGGTGTAAAGCTCCTTTTTCAGCCCGCCGAAGAAATACTCGCAGGCGCAAAAGATTGCTTAAAAAACGGCGTTTTTGGCGCGCAGAAACCGGATTATGCCGTCATGTTGCACGTGATGACCGATTTGCCAATGCAAACGGGCGCAGCGATCATTTCGTCTGCAGGCGTCAGCGCGCCCGCCGCCGATTTTTTCCGTATCACGGTGCAAGGGAAAGGGTGTCACGGATCTACGCCGTGGAAAGGTGTGGACGCTGTTTCCGTGGGGGCGCATATTCTTTTAGCCTTACACACGCTATCCGCGCGCGAGATTCCCGCAAGCGCAAACGCCGTTTTGACGGTCGGCAGTTTGCAGGCGGGGCAAGCGGGGAACGTGATTGCGGATCGTGCGATATTACAAGGTACTTTACGTGGTTTCGACGAAAAGATACGCGCGCAGGTCAAGGAACGGATTAAAGAAGTTGTACGCATGCAAGCCAAAGTTTTCCGCGCGGCGGCAAAGACGGAATTTACAAGCGGTTGTCCCACGCTTGTTAACGACGGAAAAATTTCCGATTTTTGTTATCGCGCGGCAAAGGCTTTGCTTGGTAACGATCGCGTATTCACGTCCGAGCAGCTTAGCGGCGGCGAAGTTGGTAAAACGAGCGGCGGCTCGGAAGACTTTGCGTATATCAGCCATGAAATTCCGTCCGTGATGATCGGGCTTGCGGCAGGGGAGCGGGAAAAGGGGTATACGTATCCCTTGCATCACCCCAAAGTACGTTTTGACGAAGAAATATTGCCGATTGGCGCGGCGCTTTTAGCCGCGTGCGCATTAGGGGAAGAATAATAAAAACGCGTACGTTTTTTTAGCGTACGCGCTTTATAGGATAATAAAGTATCGTTTTAATATATAAGAGAATAGGAGCTTTTTGATTAATCATTCACAAGCATCATAATCTCTTGGCTGATCTTGTTTGAAAAAGAACTCTGCTTAATACAACCAACAACTGATGTGATAGCAGGAATAAGACATACAAACCATCCTACGGTCAAACCGATAATTTTTCCCGTCCAATCGCCCTCGCTGTAATTAACAATCAAAGAATCATTGTTTTGTAACATACAGGTCGCGGTAATGCCTTCGCCTAATCCCAAAAGCATATTTGCGCCACCGCACCCTTTTTCAATACGGATACGTAAACCGTTTTTCATTTTTGCGAGATGTACGGTATACCCTTTTGCTTGGTACATATCTCTGAGGTCTTCACCCATTTGCTGCAGGTTGAAACCCTCAGAAACATTTGTCATTAGTGTTTCTGCCATAAACTTATAGCCTCCTTTATATAATTTTTAATATAATCCAACGAAGGATAAATGCTAAGAAAAAAAGTATTGCGCAAATTGCCTCGTTTTTATATCCAATATTCCATTTTTTTCTAAATATATGATAAATAATAACAAGTAAGGGCAAGGGAAAAAGTTGATGATACTTAAAAGCAGTAGAAAAATCTAATTTAAGTAATGATTTATAAGCTCGCGTCATTCCGCACCCTGGGCAATCTATACCAAAAAACAATTTGATTGGGCATTTATAAAAAAAGAAAATAATTACAAAAAATAACGAGAAAGTAAATAGGCTAAGGAGTATTTTTCTCATAACAGATAGAATAAAGCCGTTATTGCTCCTTTTTCTTTTAAATGGGGAAAAGAAATATTTAATAACGTCCATTTTATAAAAAGTTCTAGAAGTTTATAAATGATAAAATATAAAAATATTTCCCAGATAAAAATAGAAAACGTTGAATTGAGATTTGTAAAAAACAACCAAACAAAAATACTATTAAAAATACCGAATACAGCTTCAAGAAGAAAAAGAAAAACGAAAGGAAATATATTTATTTCTAGTTTTAAAGATAAAGGATCGAAAGCAGTTAATAAGGCGCGAAGAATTATACAAAATAAAAATATGCACCAATATACCGTGTATCGATTTGCAATTGCTGCCGTATGTTTTTCTATCCAAATAAGAGCAAGAGAGGAAAAGGTGCAACAAGCTATACGCCAGAATAGTCCAGCTAATAATAAACCCAAAAAGACGGAAATCCCTTTTAAAGAATTAAATATTTTTTTTAATTTTTTTGAAAAGAAAAGAATTAAATCCGTGATAGAGGCTTTAACGATCTCAGGGAACAAATCAGCTAGCATTTGTTGCTTTGGTGTGCCACTGTTTTTTGGGATTATTAAATTTCCAATATATTCAAAAAGAGATTTGAAACCTTCCAAAACATTAGAATTGGTGAAAAATTGCTTAAAGAATTTGGCAAAAGGTACATATTCCGAGATGAAGTATTGGAAGGTCTTCAAAAAATCAGAATTGTTTAAATTAGTTAGATGAATAAGTGAATCATAATAACTGAGATTTCCATTTACATTTATTTGTATGGACCAAGCCATAATCAAAACCAGAGAAAGGGCGGGAAAAAATCCAAAAGCAAAATAAACGAAAAAAGATTTGATAATCCCTTTAAAAAAGGTAAACAGCATAAACACATTTCCTTTTGAATAAATAAGTGAAAGTACTTATAAATATATTATATCATTCAATATATTGAGTGTCAAGCATTTTTACTAAATTTATTGAGTATAATATAGGTATGAAAATTTTTTCGGAAAGATTATTAGAGCTACGAAAGGAAAAAGGGCTCAGCCAAGCGGCACTTGCACGGGCTTTAGGGGTGAGTTACGCTGTGGTTTGCTATTGGGAAACAGATAGGAGTGAGCCTACGGCTCCTAATATTATAAAAATAGCTGAGTATTTCGACGTGACTACTGATTTTTTGTTGGGGCGGACGGATTTTTAAGGTAAATAAAAACGGCGAAGAGTTTTGTTACACTTCGCCGTTTTGCTTTATAAGATAATTCGGTTAAGGTTACGATACGTTTTCGGGGGGGATCGTATCGTTTTCGGTGGGCGCAGGAGTTACGGCATCCGCGA
>JAZSJN010000008.1:0-5530 GCA_045534315.1 Candidatus Scatosoma sp. | reverse complement strand
ATCATGAACTTACTTAGAACGGAATATAAAAACGAAGTCGATCTCTTGCATATTGAAATTCCCGAAATCAAGGAAATTCCCGTGCTGAAATTCATGTAAGCGAAAGAGATTATCATGAAGAAATTCAAATACCAGCCTACGGACATGAAGGACTTCGATCCCGAAGAAGAACAAATCTTAGGCAAGTATGCGAAAAAGCAGTTTAATTCCGACTTTATTTTCATCACGCACTATCCGTCCAAGAAACGTCCTTTCTATACGTTGGACGATCCCGAAGATCCCGAATATACCTTGTCGTTCGACCTTTTGTTCCGTGGTTTGGAAATCACGTCGGGCGGTCAGCGTGTACACGATTACGCGCAGCAGGTGGAAAAAATGGAAAAGCTCGGCATGAATCCCGAAGAGTTTGCTACGTATCTTATGTTGCATAAATACGGCGCGCCTCCCCACGGCGGTTTGGGCTTGGGCTTGGAAAGATTGACAATGCACTTACTCGGTGCGAAGAACGTTCGTGAAGCGACCATGTTCCCGCGTGACATCAACCGTGTTTCGCCGTAAGCAAAATAAGCAAAGGGAGAAATATATATGTGGCAAGGAAAGAAAAAGGCGGTTACGTTCAGCTTTGACGACGGCGTAACGCAGGATATTCGCTTGGTCGAGATTTTGAACAAATATGCTTTAAAAGGCACGTTTAATATCAATTCCGGTTTGCTTGGTTTGCCCAATCGGTTGCAGCGTCTTAACGTTGACCATACGAAGATAAAGGCGAGCGAAGTAAAAACGCTGTATGACGGACACGAAGTTGCCGTGCATAGCCTTACGCATCCTACGCTCGTTGGGTTGGATGAAGAAACGATTATCCGCCAGGTAGAAGAAGACAGAAAGGCGCTTGAAAAGCTTTGCGGTTATCCGATCGTTGGTATGGCGTATCCCAACGGTCCAAACGACGATTTTGTGGCGGGAGTCATTGGAAGAAATTCGCCTATCCAATATTCTCGTACAACTACGTCTACACACTCGTTTAAGGTGCAAAAGGAAAACTTACTCCGCTATAATCCCACGGTATATTACATAGAAGACTGTTTCGAAGAAATCGTGGATAAATTCCTTGCAAGCGAATCGGACGAGGATCAGCTTTTATATATTTGGGGGCACAGCTATGAAATGGACGCTGGTCTCATCACTTGGGAAAAGTTTGAAGAGATTTGCAAAAAACTTGCCTTCCGCGACGATATTTTCTACGGTACGAACAAAGAAGTCTTGTTATGAAGAAAGTCATTACGGTAGACGATTTGTGTTGTGAAGCGTGCGCCAAACAAATGGCGGTGCGGCTCGCCCTTCTCGACGGTGTTCTGCACGCGAAAGCGGATTATAAAAAGCGAAAAATTTTTATCGAAGTGTTATCCGCGATCACGGATGAAACGCTTAAAAGCGTGTTCGAAGGGACGGGGATGACGGTGCTTTCGATTGAATTGCGAAAAGGATTGTTTCACTAAATCCCTATAAAATCGCTTTACAAACGTAAACAAATGCGTTATAATAATAAACAAGTGAATAAGATAAAGCGTTTGAAAAAGGACAACGCTTTTACGGCGGCTACCGCACAGAGAAATCCCGTTTTGCTGAAAGGGAGAAGGGGCGCGTAAAAGATATCACCTTATTAGCTGATCCGACGAACCGCTGCGCGCGAAGTAATCGGGTACGGGGTCGCAGCCCGTTATCCCTTGCGGCAAATGATAGTTTGTTTTGGTGGTTATTCCCGACTTTTTGCAGTCGTCGTGTTTCCAAAGCACGACGGCTGTTATTTTATAAAAAACCTTATTGTAAGGAGAAAATAGTATGTCTATGTATAAGAAAGTAGACACGTCTTTGAACTTCGTCGAACGCGAAAAAGAGATTGTGGAATACTGGAACGAGAAGAAGGTCTTTGAAAAGAGTATGAAGGCAACGGAAGGAAAGGAAGAATTTTCTTTCTACGACGGCCCGCCCACGGCGAATGGGAAACCGCATATAGGGCACATTTTGACCCGAGTCATGAAAGACATTGTGCCTCGTTATAAGACGATGAAAGGCAACCATGTCTTGCGTAAGGCGGGTTGGGATACGCACGGTTTGCCCGTTGAACTCGAAGTGGAAAAGAAACTTGGGTTAGAAAGCAAAACGGGTATTGAAAGCTACGGTATCGAGCCGTTTATTTTGCAATGCAAGCAGTCTGTTTGGCAGTATTCTAACGAGTGGAAAAAGATGTCCGACCGCGTGGGGTATTGGTGCGATATGGACAACCCGTACGTCACCTATCACGACGATTATATCGAATCGGAATGGTGGGCATTGAAAGAAATCCACAAAAAGGGCTTGTTGTACAAAGGGCACAAAATCGTACCCTATTGCCCTCGTTGTGGCACGGCGCTTTCTTCGCACGAAGTTGCGCAGGGCTACAAGGACGTAAAACAGCTGACGGCATTTGTGAAATTCCGTGTTAAAAATGCGGAAAATACCTATATTTTGGCGTGGACAACGACGCCTTGGACGCTGCCCTCCAACGTCGCGCTTTGTATGAATCCCGAATTCGACTACGTCATGGTCGAAATGGAAGAAAGCGGCGAAAAATATATCTTGGCGGCAGGCTTGCTGAAATCGGTGCTCGGCGAAGAGGGGTACACCGTACTTTCGACGAAAAAGGGTATCGATTACGAATATACCGAATACGAACCTCTTTATCCTTACGGCAAGGAAAAATTTAACTACCGCGAAAAGTCGCACTACGTAACCTGCGACAACTACGTTACGCTTTCGGACGGTACGGGCGTCGTGCATATTGCGCCTGCGTTCGGTGAAGACGACTATAAGGTCGGCAAACGTTATAATTTGCCTGTGGTGCAACTCATTACGGAAGAAGGGAAATTCCCCGCAGGCTGCGGCGAATTCACGGGCGTCGGCGCGCAAGCGGCTGACCCTGCGATCGTCAAAGAACTCAAATCCCGCGGATTGCTCTTAAAAACGATGGAATTTATGCACAACTATCCGTTCTGTTGGCGTTGCGATACGCCGCTCATCTACTATGCAAGATCGAGCTGGTTTATCAAAGTAACGGCGATCAAGGAACGTTTGATCGAAACCAACCGTTCGGTGAATTGGATGCCCGATACGATCAAGGAAGGGCGTATGGGTAATTTCCTTGAAAACGTAATCGATTGGGGCTTGTCGCGCGACCGTTATTGGGGTACGCCTCTGCCCGTATGGGTATGTCCCGACTGCGGCGAGATCGAAGTGATCGGTTCTCGCGCAGAGCTTGCGGAAAAATGCGGCGCGCCTGCGGATATCGAACTGCACAGACCGTACTTGGACGATCTTACGTGTACTTGTGGCAAGTGCGGTGGAAAAATGCGCCGTACGCCCGAAGTTATCGACTGTTGGTTTGACTCTGGGTCTATGCCGTTCGCGCAGTATCATTATCCGTTTGAAAATAAGGATTTGTTCGAACAGACGTTCCCTGCAGATTTCATTTCCGAAGCGGTGGATCAAACGCGCGGCTGGTTCTATACGTTGCTCGTAATTTCCACGTTGTTGTTTGATAAAGCTCCGTTTAAAAATTGTATCGTGCTTGGGCACGTCAACGACAAAAACGGTATCAAGATGTCTAAACATAAGGGCAACGTCGTTGACCCTTGGTCGGTTTTGGATAAGCAGGGCGCAGACGCGGTACGTTGGTATTTCTATACGTCGTCCGCTCCTTGGCTGCCTTCCCGTTTCTATCCTGAAGCGGTCAGCGAAGCGCAGAGAAAGTACATGGGTACGCTTTGGAATACCTATGCATTCTTCTGTCTGTACGCGGATATTGACGGATATAACCCTGCGGAATACGACCTTAAAACGTGTAAACTTTCGCTCATGGATAAATGGATTTTGTCCAAGCTGAATACGCTGATTGACACGGTGGATAAACAGCTTGCCGTATATAATATTACGGACAGCGCGCGCGCGTTGCAAGACTTTGCGGACATTTTGTCCAACTGGTATGTTCGCCGCGGCAGAGATAGATATTGGGGCAGCGAAATGACGGACGATAAAGCGGCGGCGTATACGACGCTTTGGTACGTGTTGACGACGTTTGCAAAATTGACCGCGCCCTACACGCCGTTTATCGCTGAACAGATGTATCTCAATCTTGTGCCTGCGTTCTTCAAGGATGCGCCCGAATCGGTACATTTGTGCGATTTCCCTGCGTATGATAAAGAAATGGTGGATGAAGAACTTGAAAAGGGGATGGACACCGTTCTCGATATTGTAAACTTGGGACGTGCGGCTCGTAACACGGGCAACGTGAAAAATCGTCAGCCCCTGTCCGAAATGTTTGTCGTAACTGCGCGTGCAGGCGAATTGAGCGACGGCTTGAAAGCAATCGCTTTGGACGAACTGAATATCAAGGAATACAAATCGGCGGCGGACGCAAACGAATTTATTTCGTATAAATTAAAACCCCAGCTGAAAACAATCGGTCCTAAATACGGCAAGAAACTTGGCATGATCAAGGCGTTCTTGGAAGGCAGCGACAGTGCAACGGCAAAGAAAATTGTCGACGCGGTGGCGAACGGTGGCGAATACGTCATGGAAAATGACGCGGAAGTCGTTTTGAAAGAAGAAGATTTGCAAATTTTCACCGAAAGCAAAGCAGGGTTCATCTCCGCAAGCGACAAGGGTGTAACGGTTGCGCTCAACACAACGTTGACCGAAGCATTGATAGTAGAAGGTATCGAACGCGAAATCGTTTCCAAAGTGCAATCGATGCGTAAAGAAGCGGATTATCAAATCACCGATCGTATTTCCATATATTATATAGCGGAAGGAAAAGTGAAAGAAATTTTGGCGGCGGCGACGTTCAAAGAAGACGTTTTGGCGGTTTCGGTGGAAGAAGGCAGCGTAGAAAACGGCTTTACCAAGACGGTAGACGTAAACGGCGAGTCTGTAACTCTTACAATTCTGAAAAATTCGTCGAAAAAATGATAAAATTTAACTTTTTTAACATTTTTTTAAAAAAGTGCTAAAAAATATTTGACTTTCAAATCAATCCGTGCTAGTATATACAAGCTGTCGCGGGTCGAGCGAAAAAAGAAAAAAACTAAAAAAACTTTAAAAAAAGTAAAAAAAGTTTAAAAAAATGCTTGACAAGGGGAAATAGTTTGTGGTATTATATACAAGCTGTCGCCGAAAGAGCAGACGGCACCGGGCTGTAGCCTGGTAAAAGAAGATTAAAAATGGAATAAGAAAGAAATGAGATTTTATTTGACAAACAAGCAAATGAAAGGTAATTTCCGTTAAATTTCAAAGAAACTTGAAACAAACAAGTAACCTTGAAAGCAAGTCAGCAAAGAGATAACAAAAAAAGTTAGAGCCGTTATTATCTTGAAAGGGATAATGACTTTAAACAATTAAACTTAAGAGTTTGATTCTGGCTCAGGATGAACGCTGGCGGCATGCGTAACACATGCAAGTCGGACGAACTTATTCCTTCGGGGATAAGTGAGTGGCG
>JAZSJN010000182.1:0-3769 GCA_045534315.1 Candidatus Scatosoma sp. | reverse complement strand
GCGTCTAACGCGGGGTATTACTATACAATCAAGAGCCGACGGCAAAAATGCCGTCGGCTCTTTGCAAATCTTTAACTTTCGCGTTTGGCAAGGATCTTGCCCGTTTCGCCGTTGATTAAAAACGCTGTGATATTGCCGCTGCGATCAATTACGCCCACGTAATAATAGGGAGTTTCTTCAAAAATTAAGCGGATATAAATCTCGCCCGCGAACCCGTATTTGTCCGTCAATCCGTCAAACAACGGTTTTTCCGCGCTCAAAAGACCGTTTAATATTTCGCCCGACGACAGAGTATTTTCCGTTTTTACCGATTTCGCCGTCAGCTCGCTTTCTGCGCCGCCGTAGGTAATTTTGCAGACGATTTCGCTCAACGTAGACGTGTCTAAGGTACAATAAAAATAATATTCGGCGCGTACGTTGTCAAAGGACATTTCGCCGCCGTATTCCTTGCCGCCCACGCTAAAAACAAGGTTGCAAACTTCATCGCCTTCGGGGGCGACCAAATATACTTCGGTGCGGGGCGCGGTTTCCTGCGGCACGCCGTCGGCATGGTAGGGGGTTTCCTTGGTTACGGAATAGATCCGTAAGGAAAGGGTTTCCGTTTCCGCAAGGAAAATATTGTCGCGAAGTTCGGACACGTAATCGGCGTAACGTACCGTTTTTTTGCAACCGACAAGGGACAGCGCGCAAAGAAGGGCGGCGCAGGCTAGAAAAAAGCGGAGTAAGATTTTCGGGCGTAAAATTCGGTGATTTTGTTTGAAAAAAGCGTTCATGGTTCATTATATTAAAAAAAGGTGCAAAACATGCCGAATTATTTTTGCTCATACAGTTGATTTTTTGTTTTCAATGTGCTAAAATAGTATAAATACAATGGGGGGACGAGTTTATGAGTGTTGAAAAGATCATTATAAGATCTTTTTTAAGCACGTTGGCAGCGATTGTTATGCTGCTCGTGTTCATGGTTGGCATGCTCGTGGCAGTCTACCCCGAAACGATGATGAACGTGTCGTATGATCTTGGGATGGAAAAGGCAAGCGTTTGGTTTGCAGAGCGCGCTTATAAGCGTCATGACAAGATAGAAACGATTGCTTTTGCGACGGCGGTTGCGTTGGAAGAGAATATGTACGACAAAATTCTTTCTTGCGGCGACAAAATGATCAACGATAACGAGTTTGCTGACTATTGTCAACGTAAGGACGAAGAAAACGAGAAGAAATACGAAGGGCAAACGGAGATTTTAGAGATACTCGGCTCGTACGATCAATACGTTTATGCGCAGGTCAGCGTTGCGCAATATAAGACGGGGGACAAAGACGGCGCGGTAACACGCGCGGTAAACGCGGTAGAATTGGCAAGTGATTTTCCCAAAAATAATGCGATCGTTTGCCTGTTAATAGAGGCGGATAGCGACGGCGACGAAACTTTGGTGCAGACGTTGCTTTTAGAAATGGAAACCCTTTACAGTGACGGGTGGAAAGACGCGGATAAGGCGTATTATAACGAGATCTATAGTGCAGTAAAAGCGTAACGGTAGACGTAAATTAAGAAAATAAAAGTTTTATATATACAAGGAGATAAATCAATGAGCAGCAGAATTGTAAAAGAAGGATTGACTTTCGACGACGTACTTTTGATCCCGCAGGCATCCAGCGTTTTGCCGCACGAAGTGGATTTGAGAACGCAGCTTACCGACAAGATTAAGCTGAATTTGCCTTTGATGAGCGCAGCGATGGATACGGTTACGGAAAGCCGTATGGCGATTGCTATGGCTCGTGAAGGGGGGATTGGTATCATTCACAAGAATATGTCGATTGAAGAACAGGCAAACCACGTTGATCGTGTAAAGCGTAGCGAACACGGGGTTATTACCGATCCGTTCTTCTTGTATCCCCAAAATCTTGTAAGAGAAGCAATCGCGCTTATGGAAAAATACCGTATTAGCGGTGTTCCTATTACGACGGAAGACGGTAAATTGGTAGGCATTCTTACCAACCGAGATCTGCGTTTTGAAAACAATTATGATCTGCCCATTTCGTATATTATGACGAAAGAAGGGCTTGTTACTGCGCCCGAGGGTACGTCTTTGGAAGAAGCGAAAGTTATCCTTGGCAAGCACAGAATTGAAAAATTGCCGATTGTCGATAAGAAAGGCTATTTGAAAGGCTTGATTACGATTAAGGATATCGAAAAATCGATCCAATACCCCAACTCTGCGCGTGATGAAAACGGCAGATTGCTTGTTGGCGCGGCAGTTGGTACAGCGGCGAATACGATGGAACGTATCGCAGCGTTAATCGAAGCGCGTGTCGATATTATTGCGATTGATACTGCGCATGGACATTCTGCGGGCGTTATTAAAAAAGTGGAAGAGATCCGCGCGAAATTCCCCAACTTGTCCATTATTGCGGGTAACGTAGCAACGGCTGGCGCGACGGAAGCGTTGATAAAAGCAGGCGCGGACGTGGTGAAAGTAGGTATCGGTCCTGGTTCGATTTGTACGACGCGTGTCGTTGCGGGTATCGGTGTTCCTCAGCTCACGGCAATTATGGATTGCGCAGAAATGGCGGACAAATACGGCAAACGCGTAATCGCAGACGGCGGTATTAAATACAGTGGCGATATTGTAAAAGCTTTGGCGGCAGGCGGTAGCGCCGTTATGGTCGGCTCGCTGTTGACTGGTACCCTTGAAAGCCCCGGCGAAGTGGAACTCTATCAAGGTAGAAGTTACAAAGTATACAGAGGTATGGGTTCTCTTGGCGCGATGGCTGCAGGCAGCAGCGACAGATATTTCCAGGAAGGCACGAAGAAGTTTGTACCCGAAGGGGTTGAAGGTCGTGTGCCTTATCGCGGTTCGGTTGCGGATATTATTAATCAAATGAAAGGCGGTTTGCGTTCCGGTATGGGTTATTGCGGCAAAGCGACGATTGAAGATTTGCGTACGGATTCGGAATTTGTCCGTATCACCAATGCAAGCTTGGTAGAAAGCCATCCTCACGATATTTCTATCAGTAAGGAAGCACCTAACTACTCACAACATTAACAAGGAAGAAAGACGCGGATAAGCAATTATCTACGCGTCTTTTCTTGCAAAAAAAAGTATTTATTTTACCATTTAGGAGGAGAAATATATGGAAAACAACGTACGTCCTGCATCTATGGAACGTATCACGACAAAAGCTTTGGCTGATAAATTTATCGCTGAACAGATCGCGGAAGTCAAAGCGCAGGTCGGCAATAAAAAAGTTTTGCTTGCACTTTCCGGCGGCGTGGATTCGTCGGTGGTGGCGGGGCTTTTGATCAAGGCAATCGGCAAACAACTTGTTTGCGTGCACGTAAATCATGGGCTTATGCGTAAAAATGAGTCGGAAAACGTTGTGGAATTATTCCAAAATCAATTGGATGCAAATCTCGTTTACGTTGACGCTACGGACCGTTTTTTGAGCTTGTTAGCAGGTGTAAGCGACCCTGAACAAAAACGTAAAATTATCGGGAAGGAATTTATCAACGTGTTTGCTGACGAAGCAAGAAAATTGGAAGGCATCGAATTCTTGGCGCAGGGTACGATTTATCCTGATATTTTGGAAAGTATCAAACAAGCGGAAGGAAAGAAAGCGGTAAAATCTCACCATAACGTTGGTGGATTGCCCGAAGATTTGCAATTTGCATTGGTTGAACCCCTTAAATTGCTTTTTAAAGACGAAGTAAGGGTTGTAGGCGAAGCGCTTGGGTTGCCGCATGCGATGGTTTATCGTCAGCCGTTCCCCGGACC
>JAZSJN010000134.1:0-4796 GCA_045534315.1 Candidatus Scatosoma sp. | reverse complement strand
ACTCGCTTTCGCCTACTACCGCTGCTCTCGTCGGGTTCTCGGGTACGGTTACCATTGCGCCTTCTACGTATTCTTCACTCGAAATCGCGCGTCCGTCGTAATCCTTGTACGTTATCGTGTATTTCGTTACCTGAATATCTTCAAAGTGCAGATTATCGAGGTAGAATTCCAAATTACCGCTTGCGCCTGCCTTCGTGTTGTGAATCGTCAAGTAAAGTTTGTTTACACTTGAAATTTCTTTATCGCCCGCCAAAACGTTTGCGTTTACGTATACGCGCAACCAACCGTTACCTAAATCTTCGCACTTATGCGTTCTTTCTTTACTGTCCGCATTGATACCCAACACCGTCCACAATCCAAGTTTGACGTCGCCGTTTACAAAGTCAAACGCAAACCAATTGTCGTAATTGCCTTTGTTCAAATCAAACACAACGTATTTGTTCGACAAATCGTAATTTTGATTGAACGCAAGTTCAAAGAACGGGAAAGTATTTTCCGTTTCCGTCCAAGGGGAGGTTACTTTCAAGGAACGGTTACTATTCGCGCTCTTCGTTTCCGTATCATAGCTCAACTCCAATGTATTTTGATTCATCGTCGAGTTAATCAAGTCAGACACCGCACCTACGTACGTTGCCTTATAGGTCGCATCGCAGTTGACCGTGGTTACTTCGTAATCCCAACCGTTGAATTCAAACGTGCCTTCGTATCCCATATTTTCCATCGAAGGCGCATTCGGCACATCTACCACGTCACCGTAATGATACGTATTTTGGGAAATAATAGAGCCGTCGCTATTCACGAAGGTAACTGTATAATTGATATACGGAGATTTGGTGTCCCAAGGCTTTTCTTCGTCTAATTCCGTTTCCGTCGGTTTTGCTCCAACCACGCCCAAATTGTCTACGTATACTGCAGATTCGCTTTCCGCTTGTGCACTTGCGTTTGTGAATTCCACGCGCATAATTTTAAGGAAGTCCTTCGTTACACCAAGCACTTCGTCTTCAATTTTCGCAGTCTTCATGTCCAACGCAATACGGTACCAACCGTTTTCAAGAGCAGTAACCGTCCATCCTTCGCCGCTTGTCTGCGTTAAATCGATTGCCACTTTCGAACCCAAAAGCAAGCCTCTGTGGTCAAAATCGGAGGCAAAAGCAACCTTGACGACGCTATCCGCATTTACGCATTTTACGTCAAACGTAACGGTGGCTTCGCTCATATCGAGAATCGTCCAATTAGACGGTGTTCCCGTAAAGAAGGAATCTACCACCGCCCACGAAGGCGTTTCGCCTACGGGGAGTGTCATTTTGTAGGAATAATTACTCTTTTCCGAGCGTTCGTGGATATCCTGCGCCAAATCGTTGTCCAAAATCTCACCGTTGACGGTCAACACTAAATTGTCGTCGTGCGAGAACATATCCTGCTCTTCTTGCGATGTATACGGAGATTTCGTTTCCCAAGTCAATTCGGCATCCTCGCCGTAAACGCCTGTCGTTTTATAATTTTCTAAAATCAAAGTGTCCAAATACACCGCCGATTCTTTGCCGCTTTCTGCCGTATTATTCGTGAAATATAAACGCATCGTGCGGATGAAATCCGTTCTTACAATTGCCGTTTCCGTGTTCGTTTGGTCCACGTCTACGGTTACTTTGTACCAACCGTTTTCTTGGCTTGCAACCGTCCAGCCTTGACCACTTTCCTTCGTCAAGTCAATTTCAATCGCATTACCAAAGACGTTATCGTCCGATTCAAATTTCAAAACAAAAGTATTGTCTACGTTGACGGGGCGGATATAGAAGGACATCGTTGCATCCGTAATATCCAAAGGTTTCCAACCGGTAGGATTACCGCCGATAAAGGAGTGTAAGAAACCGTGCGCCGCGCTTCCGTCTTCAGACAAGACCATTTTCAGCGATTTGTTGCTATACTCCGTTAACTCTTCGTAATTATACAGAGCGTTCGTCTTCTGCGCGTTTTCATAATCGTCGTTGACGATTGCGCTCAGCGCGTCGTCTTTTGTAAAGAAGTCTTCATATTCCTTATACGTCGTCGTATCGAGATTCGGGAATTTTTCTTCGCTATAATCGCAAATATCCACGTTATCCACGTAGAAATTATAGGAATATAAAGAGCCTTCCGTTGCCCCTTCGTAAATCGTCTGCGCAATAATCATATCGCTCAAATCGTATTCGCTGTTAAAGACGAACGGCTCGATATAGTTCAACGATTTCAGTGAATATTCAATATGCGTCCATTGGTTGGGTTCGCATACAAACTTTTCGCATTGGTCAAAACTGTACGAAATACCGCTGCTGTGTTTCATAATGAACCCAAAAACAATATTATCCGCCGAAGAATTGTATACGTCGAAAGTAATAACCGCATTCGACCAATCCCCAACCGTCAATCTCGAGTTGCTGGGCCAATCAATAAACGGAATTGCGGAAATCGGGCTATCCTTTGCCGCTGAACCCTTATATGCGAACCGAACGGACGTGAGTGAATCAAGCGACGTTCTGTACTGCGGCAAATAGTTCAGTTTTTTGGTCATACCCGTACCGCTAAACAAACTGTCCACTACCCAATGGTCCGTTTTATCGTAGCGCATATCTACGGGAATTTGCACTTCACCCGAGCGGGTTTCGTTCCCTTTTGTAGCCGTAATCGTTACGAATACGTCGGCAAATTCATTTTGTGTAAACTTGAAACCGTCTACGTCCAAATATACTTCGTTCAAATCGTCGTCCAAATACATTGCCGTCATGGTGTATTCGACGCCGTTTTGTTTTGTGAAATAAGGCTCGAAATCGTATTCAATGCCGAGTTTTATCGAAGGGATATCGTATTCTTCCACAAAAGTAATTTCTTGTATGCCATCATCACCCTTTTTGTTGCACGACGCAACGCCGAGCGCTGTGAGTGACAACATAGAAACGAGAAGTAACGTCTTTATTTTTTTCATAGTTTTGCCCCCTTTCTTTATTTTCATTGTTTAGATTGCGTTCAGCGCCTCTATTGCGCCGTCTTTATCGTTACAAAGTTTTTCCAATAATTGCAATAATTCAGAGCGAACCGCCTTGAATTCTTGCTCGTCCGTCTTGGGCTTTACGCCCGTATAAATTCTCGTATAGAAGTTCGAAAGAATTGCGTCGCTATCAAAATTTGTGCCCTTGCTTGCATTCAGTTCTTCTATCTTTTGCGCAAACAACCACAAATACTCGTAATCTTCGTTCCCTTCTCGGATCGATTCCAATCTCAACGTGGAAATTGGCGTTTTCAACGCATAATCGCCGCCTGGATAGATAAGATGACCGTCGCCGTTTGCCGTTTCAAAAGTATTGGGGTCGTTCCAAATATCGCGGTGTACGTATTTACCGCCGTTATCATAGCTCAAACATTTGTACCAGAAATTAACGCCCCAATAGATATGTCCCGAAATTTTCTTGTCGTATTTCATCCATTCCATCACGCGCGAAGCAATCAAATTATCGTCAAGCTGATAGGACGGGAAAGGATTTTCAGGTTTTATACAGTTGTACCACCAAAAATCTTCTCCGTTGACTCTACCCGTAGAGTTCAAACGTTCTTGTACCCATGCAAGATAATTTTCCGATTGAAATTCGCTGACGTACGGACACCACGTTTGAATACCACCCGTCGTATCATCCCCTTCAAAAAGCTCTCTCGTTACGCTTGGAACAATTGTAACAACGTGCTTTAATGCAAGTAAGCTCGCCTGCAAATCGGGATAATCCGCCAACAAGTCCTTTACTGCGTTCTTTGCATCAATAATGATTTTATCGCAAGCTTTTACCTGCTCAGCCTGCTTATCACCGGGTTCGTCAATAATATTCCCTGCGTAAATATACGCTTTTTTGAAAAGGTCCGTCCTTTCGTCCCCGCTATCGCGTAACGCAATATTTTTATCAATCATCGACGTCAAAAGCTGTTCCAGACGGACTTTGTCAATTACGCTGTAATCCTTTCCGTTCGGCGTAACCGCATTGCAGGGCAAACCGTATCCCGAAACAATCCCCGTCTGCGCATATTCTACCAACGCTTCTGCGTAAGTGTCCGTGTTTTCAGGGCAGTACGCAATACCTAAGTCGCACCCCTCAAACGGGATATACGTAGGCGTTATGCGTTTATTTGCCAAAAACCAATAATACGCATCATACATTTCGTCCGTAACCTTTTCAGGATCTTCGCCGTACGCAATATAGTGATACCAAAGCCCGAAAGAATTGGTCGAATGCATTTCTTCGGGCATATCGACGTTGTACACCTTTAATTTCAACGGAATTTCCTGTGTTTCATTGTTCAGCGTGAGCGTTACTTTCCCTTCATACGTACCGCTTTCAACGTCGCTGGGTACGTTTACGTTAAACCAAATGCCTTGGTTGTTGTCCTTGGCAATTTTGTTTTCTTTCTTTTTAACAAACTTGTCGATAGGAATCAACGCGTCGGGATAAAATCCTGTAAACATATCTGCGGTAAAAGGACGCTCCACGGACGGCACTTTCGTTTCAATATATTTTTCCGCAAAAATTTCAACGTTGGATTTTTCAATCTTTTCCCCCGTAGCAGATATCAAATCCCCCACGGAAACGTTAAATGCAGTAACCTCTTCCTTTGCCGTAATCATAAGCTGCACGGATTCCGTTTCACCTTTAATTGACTCCATCGACAAATCGAGCTTTGCGCCTTCGGGTATCTCGCTATCACGCATATAGCTTACTGTGTTTTCTGCGCTCCACAACGTGGCTGCCTGTAATTGCGGTTGATTCGCACCGCCATTA
>JAZSJN010000065.1:0-4686 GCA_045534315.1 Candidatus Scatosoma sp. | reverse complement strand
AGGTAATTAACGATCTCGGTTTCGATTGCACGGTCGTAGAGCGTTTGTCCGCGACGGATACCGTGATTAAGCTTATGGACGAAGGCAAAATCGATTATATCGTGTATACGGGTAAGACGGATATGGAATCGATTAACGACTTCATACGTTTGCATCACCACGCGATTTTGCTCGGCATCACGGTGCTTACCGCGCTCGATACGGCGAACGCGCTTGCGGATATTATCACGAGCCGCTTCACCGAAGACAACACGGAGCTTGTCGATATTAACGCGCTTCGCACGGAAAAACTCAAACTCAACTTCACGAAAATGCAGTCGTGCGGAAACGATTATATCGTATTTGATAACCGCGACGGAAAGATCACTTGTCCCGAATCGATTGCGGTGAATTACGTGCTTCCCCATTACGGGATCGGTGGCGACGGTATTGCGCTCATTGAAAATTCGACAACGGCAGATGCGAAAATGCGCATTTTCAACAAAGACGGACGGGAAGCGACGCAAGGCGGTAACGCCATTCGTTGTATCGGTAAGTACCTTTACGAAAAGGGTATCGTTCGTAAAAACGAAATGAAGATCGAAACGGCGAAAGACGTAAACGACGTGAAAGTGTATTCGTTTAGCGGGAAAGTCAATTCCGCAAGCGTTAATTTGGGTAAGGTCGAGCTTTCGGGCGAGAAAATTCCTTGCGTTTGGAAAGAAAATCTGATTGTCGATAAAACGTTGAACGTTTGCGGCGAAGAATATCAAGCAACGCTCGTAAACGTGGGAAATCCCCATTGCGTGATTTTCTGTGATAAAGTGGACGCTATGGACGTGGAAGCGATTGGTTCGGAGCTTGAAAATTGCGAGTATTTCCCCGAAGGAATTAACACCGAATTTGTGCGCGTTGTAAACAAGGCAACGCTTAAAATGCGCGTTTGGGAACGCGGTAGCGGTGAAACGTGGGCGTGCGGTACGGGCGCGTGCGCGGCGGTCGTTGCGGCTGTATTGGCTGGGTATTGTGAAAAGGATACCAACGTTACGGTTAAATTACGCGGCGGTGATTTGACGGTAAACTATCATTCTGACGGCGACGTGGAATTGATGGGCAACGTAAAGACGGTATACGAAGGGACGCTTGAAATTTAAAGTAAGCATTAGCAAAAAAAGAGAACGGGAGATGAACCATGGAAGCTTTTTATGAAGAAAGCTCAATAGCGCAAAACGCGAAAAAGGGCGCGCGAAAATATAAAATTTGGTCCTATTGCTCTTATTTTTTCTTGTTTCTTGGCATAATTGCGTGTCTTTTGACCGTTTGGTTTATTCCTACAAAGGGCGGTTTAACGGGCGAATTTCTTATGTCCTTTGCGACGGCGACTTTATTTATGAGCCTTTGGTTCTTTTTTCGCCGTTTGCGATTGAACAGCAACGTCAGTTACGATTATTGTTTCGTTTCTGGCGAATTGCGGATTTCTAAGGTTATCAATATCAACCGAAGACGCTTGGTTGCAAAATTCGACGTGGAAGATATTGTGCAGATTGGGGATTCGGACTGTCCGTCGTTTGACCGTTTTTTTGCCGATCCGACATCGAAAAACGTTTTTTGCACCTCCAACGTTGAAGCGTCGGAGGGGAAGTTCTTTATGTATATTCTTGCAGAATATAACGGCAAGAAACTCTTTATCTTGGAATGCCGCGAAGCTCTACTGATGAACATTATGAAATTTGCAAAACGGACGACGCTGGATCATGATTACGTTATGCAGGATAAGAAACAAAAAATATGATATATTTGGACAATGCCGCTACGACCAGGCCTTGCGCGAAGGCGTTTGAACGAGCTACGGCGTACGTAACGGAAAAATTTTATAATCCTTCCGCGTTGTATAAGGAAGGCTTTGCAATGCAGGGCGAGCTGAAAAAGGCGCGCTCCGCTTTGCTTTCTAAGATTGCGGACGAATCGGCGTTTGAACTTATATTTACTTCGTGCGGCACGGAATCGGATAATCAGGCGATATTTTCCTTTGCGCGCAGGGGGAACGCCGTAACGGCGGCAGGGGAACATTCTGCGGTGTCGGCGGCTTTTCAGGAATTAAAAACGCGCGGGATTGCAGAGCCGCGTTTTGCCACGCTTAACAAAGACGGCACGGTAAACGTCGAGAAACTACTCGCCCTTGTGGACGATAAAACGTCCTTTGTTTCCGTTATGCACGTCAATAACGAGATTGGCGCGGTCAATGACATCAATGCGATTGCAAAACTCGTCAAGGCGAAAAATCCGCGTGTTATTTTTCACAGCGACGGCGTGCAGGCGTACGGGAAATTGCCCTTTAAGCTTGCAAAAGAAGTGGACTTGTATTCGGTCAGCGCGCATAAAATCGGCGGTTTAAAGGGCGTTGGCGCGCTTATAAAACGCAAATCGTTGGTGCTGCCTGCCTATATTATTGGCGGGGGGCAGGAAAGTGGTCGGCGCAGTGGTACGGAAAATACGTTTGGCATTATGCAATTCGTGTATGCAGCGGAAGAAAAGTTTGTGATGATAAAAGAAGATTATGCCCGTTTGGCGAAATATCGCGAAAACCTTTGGTCGGCTTTGGATAAGGATGTTTATACTCGTCTTTCGGCAGAAAACGGTACGCCGTACATATTGAGTGTTTCTGCGGTAGGTTTGCGCGGGGAAGTTTTGTTGCACATGGCAAACGATAAGGGCTTGATTATAGGGACGGGCTCGGCGTGTTCGTCGAATGCGAAAAATCGTTACAGTAAGGTGATTTTGGCGTGCGGTTACGACGAAAAAACGGCAGACGGCGTGCTCAGACTTAGTTTTTCTCCGTTGACGACAAGCGAAGAAATTGTGCAGGCGGCACAAATTTTAAACGAGATCGGCAACGATTTAAAAAAACGCATGAAATAAGGAAAAAACCATGAAGAGAGTGATTATCATTCGTTATGCGGAACTGTTTTTAAAGGGAAAAAACAGGGGCTTTTTTGAAGGAAAATTTGAAAGCAACCTGCAAAGATCCTTAAAGGGTATCGCATATAAATTTGTAAAACAGAGCGGTCGGTATTTGATTGAAGACTTTGCGGAAGAAGAAACGGAAGAGATTTTAGAACGCTTGAAAAAGGTGTTTGGGGTGCATACGATCAGCGTAGCGTACGAAACGGCATCCGATCTAAATTCGATTTTTGAAGCGGCGAAACTCATTTTAAGACCGAGCGGCACGTTTAAGGTAGAATCTCACCGCGGCGACAAACAATATCCTATGACGTCGGTGGAAATCAGCCGTGAACTTGGCGGTATGATTTTAGATTATGCCAAAGGCAAGCTGTCGGTGGACGTACACGATCCGTCTTTTACCGTTCGCGTGGATATTCGTAATTTTGGGCGAGCGCTCGTTTTTGGGGATTTTATCGAAGGGGCGAACGGTATGCCTGTCGGAACAGCGGGCAAAGGTTTGCTGTTGCTCTCAGGCGGCATAGACAGTCCCGTTGCAGGGCATATGATGGCAAAACGTGGGATGATCGTCGAATGTTTGCATTTCCACAGCTATCCGTATACGAATATGCAGGCGAAAGAAAAAGTGGTGGAACTTGCCAAAATTCTTTCGCAATATACGGGGGTAAAACGTCTGTATTCCATTCAGGTAACCCATATTCAAGAAGCGATTCACGAACGTTGCAAAGCGGAATATATGATTACGCTGTTACGCCGTTTTATGTACCGTCTTGCCGAAACGCAAGCGGCAAAGGTTGGCGCGCAATGTCTTATCACGGGGGAAAGTTTGGGGCAGGTTGCCAGTCAGACCATCGAAGGGGTAACTTCGTCTAATTCGGTCGTGGAAAAATTGCCCGTTCTTCGTCCGTTGATTGGTTTTGATAAAAATGAAATTATCGATCGTTCGGTGAAAATCGGCTCGTACGAAACGTCGATTTTGCCTTATGAAGATTGTTGCACCGTCTTTTTACCCGATTTTCCCGTGACTCGTCCGAAGATGGAAGATATTCTTCGTGAAGAGAAAAAGTTGGACGTAAACGGCTTGTTGGAAGAAGCGCTTGCTAGCCTTGAAGTGATAGAAATCGAATAAAAAAATGAAAAATTTACACCCGTCGGCGTTCTTCCCGACGGGTTTTTTTCTAATAATCCCACCAATTCTTTTGTAACAATTCTTCTTCCTTTGGCGAGTGTCTTTCGTCTTCTTGTATGCAAACGGTGGGAAGTATTATCGGTGCGCCACAATGCGTTTCATAGATGGGCGTTACTGTATAAATATACCGTTTATTCATTTCAACGGTATCGTCAGAAAATTTATTTACAAATGCACCCTCGTACAATGTTTTATTTTTACTCCCGTCCTTTCTTTCAATCTTGTAGGTGTAATATTTTGGATTTTGCTCGTCAAAACGTATTTCAACCGTGCCGTTTTCAATTTGTACGGATGGCGGAATAATGGACGGATTTGAAAAGGAAGTGCTTTTATTTAAAGGGATTGCGTCCTGTTTAAATAGTTCGTTAAACGTGAACGAGCGCGGTGCAACGTCGTCTGCTAAGGTCAAGGTGTGATTTCTTTGATACGCCGTTTTATCCAAGGCGAGCTCTACAATGCCTTTTGGACGTGAAAATTTGGATGGAGAAATTTGTTGCTCGTTTAATTGATTGCATAAATATTCATTTATTTCTAAGAGTAAAGAACAGGGTAAACCA
>JAZSJN010000148.1:0-5948 GCA_045534315.1 Candidatus Scatosoma sp. | reverse complement strand
TACTTCGACGTCTACGCCATACGCCGCCGTTTCACTTAAATAACCTGCAAAGAAAAGCAATACCTTTGCTTCATTCCACTCTGCATCGCCAAAACCAAAAACCATACCGTCATACGATTCAGGCGCGACAAACTGATGCGTGTACGCATTAAAATCAGTGATATACCAGCACTCGTTTCCGTTCGTTTCGTCGCCGTCCATGTTCTGACCCGTCTTATACACACGGTATACGCCGCCTGATACCATTTCCCCCTGCTCTACGTCTACTTCCGTGTAATTCTCCGAAATCGAATAGAACTTTTGAAAGTCCGATACCGCACCGCATACGTCGCAACAATAATTGCTGTCCGTGTCCATATGTCCTGTCGCGGCAATCTCTACCTGTTCTTGCAACACCAAGCCGCAAGTCGAACACGTACTGCCACTCGTATACCCCACCGTCGTACAAGTCGGCGATTTACCGCTTACCGTTACAGGGGTATGCCCCGTTGCTGGAATAACCGTTTGCGCGACGAAAACTTTTCCGCACGCACCACAATGACTACCTGCCGTTTTACCCGACGTCGTACACGTTTCTCCCACAGCCGTATCCGCTACTTCCGTATGCCCAAGAGCAGAAATCTCCGCAGTCGGGATAATGATTGCATCACAATCCGCGCATTTCGTCCACTCGGTATAGCCTACCGTTTCACAGGTCGCCGCAACCGCCGAAATCGTTTCCAAGGTATGCTCCGTCATTGGCAACTCTTGCGTTTTTTTCGCTCCGCAATCTACGCAAGTGTACGTTACTTCACCTATTGTAGTACAAGTGGATAACGTGGTCGTTTCGCCGTCGTCGTAGTTATGCTCAGCCAACGCTCTCTTTTCCGTTACCGTATGCCCGCACTCGATACACGTGTACGTTGTTTCGCCTTCTTCCACGCACGTGGACGCTTTCGTTACTTTCCCACCGTCGTATTGATGGGAACAAAGCTGTTCTTTAAGCTCGTCTTTCGTCGCACAGCCCGTTGCTACGCCAACCATAGCTAACGTTGCCACCGCGGCGATAAGAGCGAATACTTTCTTCATTTTTTTCAACTTATTACCTCCTTTTTTCTTCCTTAATAATAAAAGGGGCGCAATTTTACCATCACGCCCCCGTTTCCGCGTGTGGATATTTCCCTATCCGCACGCCTGCTTGCCGCTATGCCTTATTTCAACAACATCGCCAGCAAGGCTTTGTCCGATTCTTGGAAAGGCTTGATTTTGCACTCGTATACTACGCCGTCTTCGTCTACCGATTTTACGCCGTACGTGTTACCCGTCATCGTTACGTTGCCTCTATCGTCCTTGATTTCAAAAGGCGTTACCGTAAGTTCTGCCGCGTTGCTGTCACCAAACACGATTTCCAATACGTTATATCCGCCGAAATCGGGCGGTACGATTCTTACCTTCGCTTCCTTCCCCCTGATTGCGCCCTTGATAAAATAGGAAAAATGCTCCTGATTATCTTTCTTGCTGATATACGTTTCTCTTTCCACCATAATCTTTGCTTTACTCATCTTTTCTCCCCCTTATTTAGTTCGCTTTCTTGCCTTTCTTTTCGGGCAGCTTCGTACCCTTTTCACGCGAGAACTTTCTCGCCTCTTCTTTCGTGAAACCGGCGTCTCTTGCCTGCTTGTAACGGAACAAACCTGCCCCGTCCGACTGTGCAAGCATGTACCCCGATCTCAAACCCTTGTTGTAATCGTCCAACGGCTGACCTTTCTTATCTCCGCGCATATGTACGCCGTTTTTACGTTCTTCTGCGTAACCAGCAGCGCGCTTGGAAGGCTTCAGCCATTTACGTTCTTTCTGTTCTGCCATATTTTTTAAATCTCCTTGATGCGTTTTTCTTTTGCTTACTTTCTTGAACGCTCTTAACGTTCGGTATTTCGGCTTATTTAATTGTTTTATAATGAAGCGCTTGCCTTTTGTGGAACACTACGGCCCGTGCGAGTTTGTGTAGGCGGCCACCTTTACCTTGCAAGACACGAAACACTCGGTTCTCTTCTCTTGGTTTAGCGCTTATTATCACATTTCCCTCACCGACCTTACTCTACGTAACGTCTGGTGTACATGCTGCTGCGAATTCGTCTGCCGTTTAAGTGCCAACGCTTCGCAAAGACTTTTTCGTACATAACGTCGCGCTCTTTCGTGCGCTTGTAAAATACGTCCACGCTTACAAGTGCCGCGCCTTGGATTTCATTGCGCCTGTACGTCAGCTCCTGCGTTACGATAAAATCCTTCGTTCGATATGCGTTATTCGCAATCTCTAATTCGTCTACAAAATTCAACATACTTTATTCCTCCTGCTTTTTTATTTTGGAGTTTTCATCTAACCCCTTCACTATAAAGGAGTGGGAGTATCCCTTTTGACCCCACTTTTCCAAAAAAATCTTTAAAAATTTTTTTTGAATGAACAAAACCTGCTTTTGAACGTTACTCAATTTGATAGACATTTCCCTTGCAACTTCCCGCAATGTCTTGGATTCTATGTATGCTTTTTGAAAGATTATTTTTTGCGGTTCTGTTAGCAGAGGAATAAACCTTTGCAAAAATTCTTTACTGATTGCCTGCTCTTCCGCCGACGGATTATTATCTTCTACGTCAAAACCTTTTTCTTCTTGTAAATACTCAAAAGACGTTTCACGTTTTCGCCTGCACCAAGAATATTTTTCTTCATTTCGCCGATATTCTTTGTCAATTATCTGATACTCTATGTAAAACTTTTCACTCACTGTAAATTTTACAGCTTGTCCATTTGCCATTTGATACGTAATTTCTTTCATTATTTAATCCTCCGATTTTTTGAATTTGGTTTTTAGTCAAAACTCAATCTCGGAGGGCCACGTATCCATTTATCCAATTTTTTGACAAACAAAAAAAGCACCTACCAAACCGCCTTTGCGGTTTAATAGACACCCTTCACTATTTTTACTACACTATTTAATCTTTCATATTCTTTTAGAATCTATAACTACCCGCCTTTTACACAACGACATACAATATGGTTGCTAGTTTATATACCGACAAGACGCTTCTTTTGTCTAAAAAAATAAAAAAGACGGTAAACAGTTTTACTGCCACCATCTTATCCAAAAAAATTGAATTATTACATTTGTCCAAGCATTTCTTCTATTATGTCTAAAATACTGTCTTCTTCCATCGGATATTCTAACATCACGTAATAATTGTACTCGCCGTAAGAGAATTTTGCTCTACTAGTATTTTTTGTGCTTATCCAATTAATTTGAACTGACCCAATCGCAGAAATATCGGTCGTTTTATCAAAATTTTCTAATGACTGCAATTGATACGCTTTGTTTACAATGTTTATTTCCACTAAAGATCCTGTATTTATATCTACGATTTTTTCATAATAACCAATCTCTTGGTTGACACCGTTGAGGATATATACTTGGTCTAAATAAAAATCGGTAATATCGTACCAATCTAAAAATAATAGTTCTTTGTTTTCTTGTTCGACACGCTGTTTTAACGTCATAGACGATGCTTGCGTTTCATACATACTCGTATCATAATATCGCGTTGTCGGTTGGTCGTCTTTGAGAAAATATTTAACACCAACAAAAGCCCCCACGCCTACAATTAAGACGGAAAGCGCGCCTGTTGCCAACGCTTTTTTCCAAACTGCAATTCCCCTTTTCTTGGGCGCAGGGAAAGAAACCGATTGCGTATCATAAACCACATCGTTTTCTTTAATCTTTTCCCAAGCAGCTTTTTTTTGCTCTTGGTCCAATTCTTCAATTAGTTGATGAAATTTTTTCTCTTTCGACATTACTCCTTCCTTTACGTGATATTGACGGCGTAGGCGCTGTTCATCCAACCCACGTTATTTGCTTTCAAATAACCCGAAGATGTGGTCAACCAACCCGTAGCCACTTGCAGATATACGTCCGTTCTAAAATTCACGTTATTTGCATCATAATATTTAATTTCATAATACCCGTATCCAACCACAATATGTGCATTAGAAGACATCATAAATAACACGCCATCCTGCGTATCACCAGGGTCTATCTCATATACTTCCGTCGTTTGACAGAAAAACAACACGGGTTTATTATTACTGATTGCGTTTTTATAAGCCATTAAGTCAAAAGCCAATGGTTTTAAGTTGGTATACGAAAGGGAACGATTTTTCCCTTGTACGTACGCCTGCAAGCCGTTCAAACACTCCGTTTCGCTGACCCCTATGCCCCAAACGTTGGTCTGCATTAACGTATAAAGGTCGCCAATCAAGGCAGGTATATATGTCCTATCCGTCATACGGTATCTGCCGTTTGCCGGATAATACGTCGTATAATCGGGAATTAAATCTTCGTAATATTTATCGTAATACCCTACGATATTTGCACCCGCAACAGGACCGCACGCATTGTCGTAATCACTTGTGAAATAATTCGGCACTGCATTCGGGAACACAATTTCCGTTTCTTCTTTTCTTGCAAAGGTAATCGTTTCGTCCGTACCGCTTATTGGCATAACCCCGGGCGCGTCGTAATATCTCATTTCCGACACGGAATCTGCAGTAGCAATATTTGCATCTTGTACGGAAAAGCCCAAAACACCACCGAACAGCGTGGCAAAAGCAACAATAGAGCAAATACATTTCTTAAAGATTGATTTCATAATCAATTCCTCCTTTGTGTTTGCTATATTTACCTATTATTTGGTGTTTTCGTCCAACTCTTTCTTCCGTTTTGCTAAAATTTCTTTTATAATTATGGAAACTCGCCTATGTACTGTGGCTTTCTTCAAATTTAATTTCTTCGCAATTTCCGAATACGAATAATCTTCACCGAACTTCATTTTTACAAGCTCTTGATCTAATTCCGAATAAACCGACAAATATCTCTCTAACTCGTCCTTTGCCAATATTCCGTCCGTGATGTCTTTCGAAGTGGGGTTCTTTGCGTAATCTTCCAAAGGCAAATGCACGGGATTCTTTGCGTTGAATCGATAGGCTTCGTTTTGCACGATACGACATATCCAATTATATCCGTCCTTGGAACGATCCCAAGACCCAATATAATTAAACACTCGCAAATATACGTTTTGCAAAACGTCTTCCACGTCGTCTTGATTGTGCACGTATCTTCTTGCCACAATTTTCAAATGGTTATGAGTTGTGTCAAATAAAAGTTTTTTACACTTCTCATCCCCATCTTTTATCCCTTGCAAGATTTTATTTACGTCTTTCCCCAGTCTTGACATCCCTTACCTTCTTTTGTGTGATTAAATGCCTATTTACACCCTAACAAATCGTGTACAGATACTTCCATTAATTGCGCTATACGTATCAAAGTTGCTGTTTCTGGCATAGCCCCTGCCACCAATAATCTTTTAAACGCCTTTTGGTCAATATGCACTTTCTTTGCAATCGCATATATCGTCAAGTTTTCTTTTTCCATATACGCTTTTATTTTCAAAGAAAACTCTCTTTGAACGCGTGCCCAATCTTTGATAACGTTTTCTGTTGCCACTTCCTCAAAGCAATCTTCCAATCCAAGTAAATAATCTGCCCTCACGTGGAAATAATCCATTAGCGTTATCAAATGCTTATAGTTGGGGAAATTTTTACCGCTACGCCATAAGCGAATACTCTTTCTATCTACGCCAAGCAGCTCTGGCAAATCGGAAACCTCTATCCCCGCCTCGACTATTAATTCGTTGAATCTATCCGCAAATTCGTCCAAGTACATAGTATTACCTCCCCTTATCGGGAACTAATACCATTATGCACTATTTTTTAACCTACATTTCAAATCGGGAACAATTACTACTATTTTCTTGAAAAATTTTTTTGTAAACGTTCTGTTTAATGAAAAAACACCGTAAAATCATCTTTTTACTGTCGTTTTATCATGTTAAGAAGGGACGCATATTGATTTTATAAAAAAGAA
>JAZSJN010000152.1:0-3224 GCA_045534315.1 Candidatus Scatosoma sp. | reverse complement strand
GTCGGTGTAGGAATAGTAGTGCGGGCAGGTTTCCGCCGTTACTTTTACGCCTGCGCGTTTTGCGTCGCGAATCATACGCACGCCGCTGTACGTCGAAACGTGGCAGATATGCACGGGCGTATCCAGCTCTTCCGCCAAGGCGATTTCGCGCGCGATAATAACGTCTTCCGCCGCTCTGGGAATCCCCTTCAAGCCCGCGATCGTCGCGTTCAAGCCTTCGTGTACCGAGCCGCCGTCTACCAAATCTTTATCTTCACAATGACACAGACAAATGATATCAAAACCCTTTGCATATTCCATAGCAAGGCGCATAAGCCGCGCATTTTTCACGGCGACGCCGTCGTCGGAAATTGCCACCGCACCAGCCTTTTTCATGCCCGCGATCGCTGCCATTTCTTCCCCTTTCAAGCCTTTCGTAATCGCGCCGATCGGGTGAATTTTGCAAAGATTAACTTCCTTTTCTCTCGCTTTGATATAGGTTACGACGACTTTATTATCCACGACGGGGCTGGTGTTAGGCATACAGCATACCTGCGTAAATCCCCCTTTAACCGCCGCCTTCGCGCCGCTTTCGATATCTTCCTTTCTTTCAAAACCCGGTTCGCGCAAATGTACGTGCATATCGATCAGCCCGGGGAAAACGTGCTTGCCGCTTGCGTCGATTTCTTCGCCGCCGTCCGCGGGAATATAATCCGCAATTTTTACGATTTTATCGCCGTCGATCAAAATATCCTTTTTCTCTACGGAATTTTTCAAAACTACGTTACCGTTTCTGATAATCATACGATTTTCTCCTTTACGCCTTGCGCGCTTCGTTCAAAAGACATAATGCCGCCATACGTACAGCTACGCCTGAGAGAACTTGATCTTCAATATGGCTGCGTTCGTGATCGATCACACCGCTGGTGAGTTCCACCCCGCGATTTACAGGACCGGGGTGCAAGATAATCGCGTTGGGTTTAGCCAGCTCCAAAATTTTTTCATCCACGCCGTAGTTCGCCGCGTATTCCCCAAGGGAGGGGAAATTCCCCGCCTGCTGTCTTTCCAACTGAATACGCAAGCCCATTACAACGTCCGCGCCGTCAAGCGCCTCTTGGCGCGATTTACAAACCTTTGCGCCGAGCTGTTCAATTCCCTTAGGAATCAACGTTTCAGGGGCAAACATGGTAACTTCCGCGCCCATAGTTTTCAACCCGAACAGGTTCGACTTAGCCACACGCGAATGTTTAATATCGCCAAGGATCGCCACCTTTAAGCCCTTTAACGTACCAAACGTCTCGCGCATCGTCAGCATATCCAAAAGCGCCTGCGTGGGGTGTTCGTTGATACCGTCCCCCGCGTTGAGTACGCTGGCGTTTACGGTTTTCGCCAAAAGGTAGGGCGCGCCGCCCATATAATGGCGCATGATGATAAAATCGTTTCTCTGCGCGTCGAGCGTTTTGCCCGTATCGATCAACGTTTCGCCCTTTGCCACCGAAGAAGTGCTAGCGGCGATATTGATCACGGACGCGCCGAGATATTTTGCCGCCTGTTCAAAGCTTGTTCGCGTACGGGTACTATTCTCGTAAAAGAGAATGGTCGCGGTTTTGTTCTGCAAATGAGATATTTTCTTTTCGCCTTTTTTGATACGGTTTTTAAATTCCTGCGCCAGATCGAGAATTTCAGTAATCTCGGACGCAGACACGTCGATTAGACCTAACAAGTCTTTTCTGTTCAGCATACAATCTCCTTTCGCTTTTGCCTAAAAATAACGCCTTGAACGAAACCGCCCAAGACGTCTAAATTGTTTCGTTTTCTTAGCGTTTATTATACCACTTTTTTTTGACGTTGTAAAGGGTTCGAACACGGATTTTTAACAACTTTTTCCGTTTCGAACCCCTTTTGTTTGATTTTTTATAAAAATCAATAGATTTTTAATAAATCCGCACCAGTTTAAATTGCAATTTGTCGCACGACGAAAGGATATATTCCACACCCCGCTTTTCCGTCTTTAAAGGAAAATACGCCGCACCATGGATATGCCCGAACACCGCTTTGTCCACGCCGTTTTCTTCAAACAACTGCGTAAATAACGTTTCTTCGTTCTTTAAGCTGAACGGCGGATAATGGATCATGGCAATCAGTTTATCCCCGTCTTGTTTAAGCTTTGCCCCATCCGCAAAGGCAAGGCGAAAGCGTTCTGCCTCCCGTCGGTACAGCTTTTCGTCCTGTTCGGTATAATCGCTGCTCCCAGGGCACGTCCACCCGCGCGAGCCGACGATGACGTAATCGCCGATACGCACCCCGTCCGTCTGCAAAAACACAAAGCTGTCGTTAGGCGCGTTGTCGCGGAGCTTGGTAATGCCGTTCCACCAATAATCGTGGTTGCCGCGGATAAAGACTTTTTTCCCGGGCAGATCGGCAAGAGCGCGCAAATCGACGAGCGCGTCGTCGAGTTTCATTGCCCAACTGACGTCGCCGCAAATCAACACGACGTCGTCTTCTTTTACGGTGGCGAGCCAATCCGATTTAATTTTATCGAAATGCCCTTCCCAATTTCCGCCGAAAATATCCATCGGCTTGTCGGCGGTGGCGGACAAGTGCAAATCGCTGATCGCATAGATATTCATAACGGTATTATAGCAGTTTTTTATAAAAAAAGCAAGGCTTTTACGCCCTGCTTTTTCAATCAAACTTTTTAGTTGTCATACCGACTGAGCGATAGCGAATGGAGCGTATCTCGTGATCCAATCCAGATACACTCGACTGCGCAATAAATTGCTCCGCTTGGTATGGACACCCCCTTACCACAATGCAAAACTCTGTTTTGCAATTCATGCCCGTAGGGCAATTCATGTTCGTCAGAACAATTCACGCGCTAACGGCACAATTCATTCCCCTTTGTATCCCCATACCACGGGACAGATGCCATTCCAACTATCTTCCCAACCGCTCGGCTGACTTTCCGCCTCGCAATAAATTGTTAAATTTCTACAATCATAGAACGCATCTCCGCCAATACTCGTTACACTGTCAGGAATGACAATTTCCGTTAAACGTATACAATACCAGAATACCTCATAACCAATACTTGTCAACTGACTGTTTTCACTAAACGTTACGCTTGTTAAACTTTCGCAAGAAGAGAACGCACCATCACCAATACCCGTTACACCATCGCGGATTACGATTTCCGTTAAACTAAGACAACCATCAAACGCATAATCTCCAATAAGTCGGATCGT
>JAZSJN010000027.1:0-2172 GCA_045534315.1 Candidatus Scatosoma sp. | reverse complement strand
ACTTCCTTAGATTTTTTATTTTTTATTTTTTATCTTAATTTGTCTTTACCGAGCGCGCTCAAACGAGCAAACCACTCGATATCTTCGCTCTGCCGAGCGATCACCTTGTGGGTGATGTACAATTCCCGTTTTTCAGCTTCGGCTTTCCCTGCTGCAATTGCGGCTTCCACCGCTGCCGCGCTACCTTCCACCTTGATCGCCATGACCAAGGGTACGCGCGCGTCGTCCCCTGCCGCAGGTTTGTTTTTATCGATCGCTACAACCTGTACGTCCGCCGCTTTCGCCATAGCGTCCGCGACTACGATCGACGTTGCAAAACCGAATACTTCTATCATGCCAAGTGCCATTTTGTTACCTCTTTATGCTTTTATTTTGCAACGTAACAGATCTTGATACCCTTTTGCGCCACGTTCACTTCCATCGCTTCGTTCAGCTGATCGAGCGGGAATTCGTGCGTGATCAGATCTTTAATGGGAATGTTCATTTCTCTTGCCTGACGCAGGAATGCCATCGTCGTAGGATAATCGTCCGCCGAGTAATCCCAAGAACCGACAAGGTTGATTTCCTTATTGCACATAGCAAAGTGCGGGTTGACGTTGTATTCGCCGTTGTTTACGAAGAAACCCATTTCGCAAAGACCGCCGCCGCGACGAATATATTCGAAAATATCCTTTGCCGCCGCAGGCGCGCCCGTGCATTGGAACGCGAAGTCCGCGCCCACACCGTTTGCTACGCTCTTTACGAGTTTTACTCTTTCTTCCAACGTCGTAACTTCTTTGAAGTTAATAACCGTCTTTGCGCCGAGTTTCTTTGCCATATCCAAACGCATCGGCGTACCGTCGATTGCGATGATGTGGTTGATACCTGCCGCGCGCAATACGCTGATCATAACCAAACCAACGGGACCAAGACCTTGGATCAACACTTTTGAATTAAAGTTGATAAGCCCTGTCGTTTGCGCTCTCTTCAACGCGTGTACGCATACGCAAGCAAGTTCCAAAATCATTCTTTCTTTCAAATCGAGATCGTTTACTACGAAATACGTAGAACCTTTACCGCGGATTAAAAGATATTCCGAGAACCAACCCGTCAAAGGGTTTGCGTCGCTGTGGGGAATCAACCCGAACACGCCTTGCTTGTCGCAAAGGTTGGTGTTTGCGGGATGATTGCGGCAAATGTGACATTCGCCGCAGCTGATAACGCTGGTAACGAGTTTATCGCCGACTTTGATAGGCTTGCCCGACGTATCGCACTTGATATTTTTACCAAGATATACGATTTCGCCCGTACCTTCATGACCAAGGGTAACGGGAATAATTCCAAACGGGTCCGCCTTCCATTCGTGAACGTCCGTACCGCACACGCCGCAGCCTTCGACCTTAACCAAAATATCGTCGTCCCCAAGCGCGGGTACGGGATATTCTTTGACTTCGATCTTTTTCTGCGCGGTGAGCATAGCCACTTTCGCGGTTTTGGGAATCTTGCCTGCGGAAGTAGGTCTTGCCGCCGAAGAGCCCATTTCACCAAGAATTTTACGGACGATGCTTTCTACCTGAGAAGAAGTAATATCCATTTTGTTTCTCTCCTTTTGCTCTTATATAATTCTGAAATAATCGGTCATTACGCAACGGCGGAATCTTGTAAAGCTCCGCGCGCTGGTCAAGCCTTCGCCCGTAGGACCTGCGATCGTAAACGTCGTATGTCCTTCGCCGCCAAACCCAATGCCCGCATACGAAGGCGCGTTCTTGACGAAGATCGTCGTTTCCACCGCTTTGGCAAAACGGGTGAGATGATCGATATTCTTCGAGTGCATATGCGCCGTATGACGGTTGCCGTGTTCCGCTTTTACCGCCAAATCGATTGCCTGATCGATACCGCTTACGCGGACGATGGGCAAAATCGGCATCATCAATTCTTCTTGTACGAAAGGATGATCAAAATTCGTTTCGCAGATGATACAACGGATTTCCGGTCCAACGTGTACGCCGATCTTGTTCAACAGTACCGCTGCGTCGCGACCTACACAGTCGCGGCTGACCGTCTTTTTCACGATACCCGTCTTGGGGTTTTTCGTTTCAACCAACACGATATTTGCAAGCTTGTTCGCCTGTTCCGTCGTGATCTTGTACGCGCCGTTTTTCTGCATTTCCGAAATGAGCTCGTCCGCGATAT
>JAZSJN010000118.1:0-4283 GCA_045534315.1 Candidatus Scatosoma sp. | reverse complement strand
AAGTCCTTGGCTCACAGAACGACATGGCTACGATACGACTTAGCATAGCTTGTATCTGCCCGCCGTATAACATTCCCATCACTGTCGTTTCGATCACGTCGCTCTTGTGATGACCAAGCGCAATTTTATTGCACCCCAATTCTTTCGCCTTTGCGTATAAATGCCCACGGCGCATGCGCGCGCATAAATAACAAGGATTTTCCGCATTCGCCGCGTCTGCCGCGGCAAATACTTCGCTTTTAAATATCGTAATCGGCACGTTTAAAAGCCGTGCATTATCTTCAATCTTCTTACGATTTTCTTCGTTATACCCTGGATCCATGACCAAAAAAGTCAATTCAAAAGGCACGTCGCTATGCCTTTGCAATTCCTGCATCAGTTTGGCAAGCAACATACTGTCTTTACCGCCCGAAATACAAATGGCGATCTTATCCCCCGCCTGTATCAGTGCGTACTTTTTCACCGCCAGAACAAACGGCGACCATATCGTTTTGCGGTACGTCGTAATAATCGACCGTTCAATTTGTTGATATTTTTCCAAGCTTTTCGCCATAACGCCCTCGCGTGATTTTTTTGCTATTATAACAAATTCCGCCTATCCCGTCAAGGTTTTTTTATAAATTATCAACAATTTCCCGTCTTTTGCGCCGCTCCGCGCCAATCACTTTTCCTAACTTTACATAAGTATAACACAATTTTTTCCAAATTGCAAGCATTTAACGAACATTTGTTTGTTTTTATCAAAAAATTTTTTGTCGCAAAAAAACGCCCCCGAAATCGAGAGCGCATAGATTTAATAATGATATTTTTTTCGTTTTACGCCCATAAAGATTGCTGTAAGGGCTACGGCAGCAATTTCTGCCACTACCACGGAAATCCAAATCCCGTTCAATTTCCAAAATAAAGGCAAAATTAACACCGCGGCGACTTGGAACACCAACGTTCGCAAAAAAGAAATGAGCGCGGACGTCAAACCATCGTTTAATGCCGTGAAAAATCCCGAGCCAAAAATCGCAAACCCCATAAACAGAAAAGACAGCGCAAAAACACGGAAACCGCGTACCGTCATATTCATAAGCTCCGCGTCGTAACTGACGAAAATTTTTGCAAGCGGCGTCGCCAAAAGTTCTGCCGCAACGAACATAGTTACCCCGCCGACAAGTAAAATCATCAAACTCTTTTTTATAATCCCCTTTAATTCCTTGTGATTTCCCGCGCCGTTGTGGTAGCCGATAATCGGCGCTGTCCCGATCGAATATCCTATAAACGCCGCCGCAAAAATCATACTGACGTACATCATAACCCCATACGCCGCAACACCGTTTTCCTTTGCATATTCCAATAACTGTAAATTATACAGCATACCCACAATATTCATAGCAACGTTACTCATAAACTCGGACGAGCCGTTTGTACACGCTTTCAAAATCGCTCTGCCATCGAATTTCGTTTTTCCTAAGCGCAAAATACTGCCGTTTTCCCTAAAAAAATAGATAAGCGGAACAACGCCGCCGACAAATTGACTAAGCGCCGTCGCAATCGCCGCCCCTGCAAGTTTGTGTTCTTTGGGCAGTAAAATCACCAACACCGCGTCCAAAACCATGTTCGTTACACCTGCGGCAATAATTACCATAAGACCTAAACGTGGTTTTTCCGCCGCTACGAAAAAACTTTGAAAAAGGTATTGTAGTACGACAAACGGCAAGGCAAGTAAAATAATACGCCCGTAGATCACGCAATTTTTCAAGATTTCCCCTTCCGCGCCGAGTAATTTAGAAATCGGACGAAGAAAAACAATCCCGACCACCGCAAAGACAACAGCTAAAACAAAGCTAACATAAGTAAAAAGCGAAAAATAGGCGTTTGCCTTTTCCTTTTCACCTTCCCCGAGCTTGTTTGCCACGATCGCCGTACCCCCCGTGCCAAACATAAACCCAACAGTTCCTAAAATCATCAAAAAAGGCATGATCAAATTGACCGCCTTAAAAGGAATATCCCCTGCAAAATTCGAAACAAAAAAACCGTCCACTACGCCATAGATCGACGTAAAAATCATCATCGCGATAGACGGCAACGTAAATTTTAATAACTTTTTATAGGTAAAATGATCGGAAAGCTGTATCATACCTTGCTCCAACGCCAACAATTTCGCGGTTTGCCACCACCGACAAACCCCAAAAAACATACCTTTGCATTATAATACACCACATGCAAAATGTCAAGAAAATACACGCAAGCGCACTAGTTTTCCGTATATAAAAAAATCGCCGCTTCTTCACAAGCGACAATTTCTTCTTTATTTTTGTTCAAATTGCAAAATTAAAATTCTATCCCCATACGGCACACTCACCGTTAGTTGCCCCTTTTTCAACGGAAAAGCGCGATGGATAAACGTGCTGTACGGTAAATGCAAAGTAAGCGTTTCTTTTTCTTTATCATAATGATATTTTCCCTTTATTTTTCTTGTCTTTCCACCCTTTTCTTTATAATAAAGAACGTATTCGCCCTTATTTTTTAATTCCAATTTTAAATCGTCAAAACGCGCCAACAGATCTTCGTCGCCAAGCTTTGCGTCCGTACAGTCGTATACCCCTAAATAAGGTTTTGCTATGTCCGTCAGCTCCCCATTTTGTACGTTGGAAAACGAAAATAACAACGCCGCAATCCCAACGAACAGCGAACTTCTTATTTTTAATCTCTTCATACCCACAGTTTGCGTATACTTTCCTATTTTTATACGTGTATTATTAACTATTACGTTTTTTTGTCGTTTTTCTTACTACTTTTTCGCTGTTAAATATAACGCCCACAATAAATCCAATCATCATCACATACAGCCACAATAAAAACACGATAATCGTGCTGAGCGCGCCGTATAATTTCGTTAGATTGCCAATTTTTAAATACAGCGAAAATCCTAACGCCGCAATAATCCATAATCCTACCGTAATACACGTTCCTGATAAAAAAACACGCCATTTCCGTTTATATGGACACACGTACATATTTAATAAAAGCGCTAGAAAAAACGCCAATATCCCCAATAATATATGATCGACGAGTAATTCTACGCCGCGCGGAAACCAACGCGAAAACCAGCGCGAAAAAACAAACGAACCCAACGCATATACAATCAAAAACGCCACCGCTAAAACCAATACGCAAATTAGTAAAATAAGAGCCGCTAGACGAGTTTTTAAACCTTGTTTTTTGCGGTGTACATCGTATACGATTTCACCGCTCCTACGCATTTGATAAAATAGATTTGTAGACGAATACAACGTTGTTACCAGAAGCACGATCGACGCCCCAGCCGTCGCTTGTTCCGCTTCTTTACGTACGTATTCCAATACGTTTTTTACCGAGCCAAACACGGGTAAAGAAAAGAGTTTTTCCATATCGATTGGCAATTTACCAATAATCAACGTCAACCAAAACGCAAACGGCATAATGGACATAATCAAAAAAAACACCAACGTCCCTGCGATTGTCGTGTATTTTTTAACGTGTAACAATTCGTATTTTGCCCTAACGTAGCGGCATACTCTGCGCAATCTTCCCATTAAAAACAGTATGCGCCGTATTTTTTCTTTTAGCCGAAAAAACCGAAAAGCGACGGACAAGCCGCCGCTTTTTTATCAAAGGTATCTCTTTACGTTTAACCGTTACAATCGCAACCGTAGGACGAACGCCTGCATCTGTTCGTAAAGCAGTTCTGCGACGAAGTATTCGCGCAGGAAGTTTGCTGCGACGCGCTATTGTCATAATAACCACAGGAATTGTAATTATTACAATAATTGCAGCTATTACATCTATTGCAGCCGTTCCCAGAGTTCCAACCGTTGTTCACACGAATATTGCCGTTACAATCGCGGCAAATACACTGATGACACGTATTAAAAAAAGTACACATTCGCTTTTGTCCTTCTCGTGTATTTGAAGTCTTCGTACGAAAACTTCATAGTACAGTATATGCCGTTCGCTATCCTCGTGTTACAAAAAAGCCCTGCAATCCAAATGGTTTACAGAGCTTATATTTTTTATTGATATAAAATTATTCCCATTCAATCGTGCCCGTGGGCTTCGGGGTAAGGTCGTACAACACGCGGTTGATGCCCTCTACTTCGGTTACGATACGTTTCGTAATCTTATGCAAAACAGCGTACGGAATTTCTTCAATCGTTGCCGTCATTGCATCTACCGTATTTACCGCACGGATAATTGCAGGCCAGCCTTCGTAACGGCTATCGAAGTCGGAGGCCAAGCGGTCTTAGGAAGACAAT
>JAZSJN010000024.1:0-8434 GCA_045534315.1 Candidatus Scatosoma sp. | reverse complement strand
TTTCTTCGGAACTCACGCTTTCTTCGGAGCTTACGCTTTCTTCGGAATTTACGCTTTCTTCAGAACTTATGCTCGTTTCCAAAGAACTTTCTATCGAACTACTTTCCGATTGCTCTCCATTTCCTTTACCGCCGCCTTTGCAAGCAACAAGCGAAAGCGCAGCCAGCAATGAAAGTAGCAATATTCCGATTTTTTTCATGATAATTCTCCTTTAAAGACGAACCGTGAAATTTTTCAGCACATTTTTCCTGCAAAAGGGCAGAATATGCCCTTATTTTACTTACTTATTATATAATAAAAATTGACCTATGTCAATATATTTTCCAACACATTCGATTGCGTTTTTTCCCTTTTTTTACTTTTTCTATTGCTTTTTTACTTTTTTTGATCTTTATTACTTTTGAACCGCTTTTTGTATGAAATTTTTGCCAAAATCAACGCCGTCATTATATAGTGTATCGCGCAGGAATTTTTGACGCCATTGCAATAAAAAACTCTCTAGGCAAAATCACCTAGAGAGAATTGTATGTATTATACCTGTTTAACGACTATTTAGGCTGAAATTTCCGACGTGGTTACGCCGATTTTTTAATGCCCCACCGTTTGATGCTATTTACGCTAACGCCGTTATAATTTTTAACTTCATACGTCAACGTATCGCCGTCGATCGTAATATCCGCCCACGCACGCACTGGCGAACTCTGCGCATAATGATAGAACCCTTGTTCAACGCCCACTACACTCTTGGTTTGCGTGCCTACCGCGCCGTCCATGACGTAAATAACGCCACTAGGATCAACGGAATATTCGATCCCGTTCTCCGTTTGCCATCTCTCCGTGGTTGGATTACCATTTTTATCAATCGGGTTGGTACGCGAAATCAAATGGTCGTGTCCCTGCAACACAATATCGACATCATATTCCGCAAATATGCCTTTAAGCTGCCCACGGAGCATAAGACTCTGCTCATTTTTTTCGGGATCTGCGCCCCATTGACCAACTGAGTACAAAGGCGCATGCATCGCAACGATCGTCCAATCGCTGTCGTTGTTTTGCAATTCGTTTACCAACCAATTATACTGCTCCACTTCCAAAGTCGTGCTGTTGTTATTGTTCGTGTTCAGCATAATAAATTTCACGTTTCCGTACGTAAAGCTGTAATAATAACCGTCCAAGACAGACGTTTGGTCGGGAATTTTGTTGTTGAAATGTTTCTTCAGCTCACTAGAACCCGCTTTATAATACGTGCCCGCATCGTGGTTACCCGCAATCGCCATCATGGGGATTTTAGACAGATATTCAAAATTGCCATGCAACATCGCGTCCCATTCATACTCATACTTGGCAACTTCCACAACGTCGCCTGTATGCAAAATGAAATCAGTGTTAAGATTTCCTAAAACCTCTCTAAAATACAAACCCGTATCCGGCTGCGCGCCCGACGCTACGGACTGCGTATCGCTCATGTGCGAGAAAGAAAAAGACGTGGCTTTCGTATCCTTCGTTTGGAAGGTCACAGGCTCCGAACCAACCGCCGCATATTTGTCGTAAACGCGATACGTATAGGTGGTTAAGGGCTCTAATTCTATCTCCGCTTTTGCTACGTAGTAGGAAATTGAATAATCTTTATCATCCTTATCTTTGTCGTAGGAACTCCACTTTTGATACAGCGCGCTGATCTCTTGCGCGTTTTCTGTCAAGGCATTCCCCTTTTCGATCTGAATCACAGGACGCAAAGGTTTTTCTTTCGTATGATAAGTAAAGCCATAAATGGAATTTGTCGAGTCGTACAACGTCATGGTCAACGAAATCGGCTTGTATCCTTCCTTTTCTTCTTCCGTTAAATCACGAAGCGGTTTGCCGTCCGTAAACGTTTCCGTCCCCACCAAACCACATACGCAAGATTTATAATAAACCGCCGCCGTCTCGAACGTCGCCTCCGATACCAAATACTTTTCGCTGGCTACCTTTTGAGTGTAATTGTGATCGCCAAACTCGCCGCCCGTAAAGGTCTTTGAGTCCAAATTACTCGAACGCCCACAGTAGACGCAGGACATATAGTAGACCGCTTGCGATTGACAGGTCGCAGGCGTTTTTACGTATTGTTCGTCCGCTACGCTTGCCGTATAACTATGCACGCCTTTCATCCCAACGGAGAACGTTTCGTTGCCTTTTTCTCCACAAGTGCAGCTGTAATAGTATTGCTTGGCTTCCGTACACGTTTTTTCCGATTTAAAGTATTGCTCTTCTTCCACTTTTTGGTCAAAGATATGTGTATGACCGCCGCCACCATTACCGCCGCAACCGACGGAAAATACCACGGATGAACATACTATCAAAGATAAAAACCTAAAAATTTTTCCCTGTTTTTTCATAAAAAAGTAAAAAAGCTCCTTTTTTTCAGTTCATTATACTACGAACACCTGTGTTTGTAAATGTCTTTTTTTACAAAAAATTTTGCATTTTTTCCAATATTTTAAAAATGGTATTGCATTTCTTTTGACATCATGCTATAATCCGCTTGTGGAATAAGGTGGTACATAAAATGACGAAAAATTTCGAGCAAACAGCTGTAGAATTGGATAAACAGGAATGGGTCCCTTCCAATAACATCGGTTTTTCGCATTCGCTTGCGAAGAACCCATTGTTATTGAACCCTACCGAATATAATTTTTGTCGACACACCAATAAGCAGCATCAGATTCTCATCTTTCTTTCGGGAGACTGCAAAATGGTAACGGATTACAGCGAGAATATCTTGCAACCGGGCGACGTTTGCTATAATCCCGCTATGTCCTACTACGGTGTTCGGATTCTCGGCGAAACCCCATACGAACGCGTCGTAATGCACATTACCCCCAACGAAGACTTTGATAAGTTTGCCAATGAAATCTTCGGCGAAAGCGGCATTATCAACGTGGATATTCGCAAACACTTACTCCCTTGGATAGAGCGGTATAAGGAATATTCAAAAATGCTACCGCTTAAACTCTTTCAAGATCTTGCCACCAATCTGCTAAACGAACTTTTATATATTTGCTTGATGCAAAAAAACTCCACCGCGCAGACGGTGGACACAGCTGAAAACATCTTAAAAAACGCCTTGGGATATATCGATTCTAATTGGTCACACATTAAAAATATCCGCGAAATTTCCAACGCACTGTTCATAAGCCCGTCATATATGTACGAAATTTTTAATAAGAAGTTGAATATGGCGCCCAAAACCTATCTTATGCAAAAACGCTTACAAGCGGCGCATGCCTATCTCACTTCCGGGATTCAACCCAACGAAGTAAGCCATTTGGTAGGTTTTAATACGTACACGGCTTTCTATCGGGCATGCAAAGCCTTTTATGGAAAAACTCCGCAAGAAATTTGGATCAAAAAGAACCACAAAAAAGACGATTGATAGCACAAAATAAGTAAACGCAGGACGTATAGGCGCGTCCTGCGTTTTTTGTTTGTTCGTTTGTTTCTAAATCACCATTCAGCATTCGATTTCGATCACAAGCGGCTCGTTTTCAAACTCGTCACAAGGAATACCTGTAATAGAAAGGAAAGGTCCATTTGCACGCCCCTGTGCGCCACCCCACCCGGGCAACATAGCAAAGCGCACCCCAAGGGAGCGACCGTCGTTGACAAGCTTAGCCGATTTCGGCGCAAAAGCAGGCGCTACCTCAAAATTGATTGACGAAGAGATCGAGCCTTCGTACAAATGTAAATAGGTTTTTCCGTTTTTTACCGTTGCCACGCAAGGCGTGTGTTGCAAACGAATCAGGAACGGATAAGGTTCGTGATCTTCCAATGCACCGCCCATACGAACGTACCAATCCCCTACTCGTTCGAGTATGTCCCGCGCCTTTTGCGGAATTTTTCCGTTTGGCATGGGTCCGACGTTCAGCAGATAACTTCCCCCCATCGCCATAATTTTATCAATACTTTGCGTTAAAAAACGCACCGAAAAATAATCCTCGTCTTCGCGATACCCCCATGCTTGTTCTCCTACCGATTGACACGCTTCCGTCATGCGCTCGAAACGTTCTCCGTCGGGCACGTCCCGTTCGGGTGTGGAGAAATCTCCCTTATCCCAACCCCGATCGTTGATCAAAATATCGGGTTGTAAAGAACGCACGTATGCATTCATACTCTCATCCACGATATGGGGCGGAATATCCCAAAATAATGTGTAAATTTTACCATATCCCGTCAACAACTCACGGAGCTGATTTTTTACGTATTCGCGGTATTTCACCGTGTCCGCACGTTCGGGATAGCGCGCACGCCATTGATGGGTAGAATACTGATTGTATCCGTTTTCGTGATACCAGTCAGGATTGGAATAATAGAGCGAAAGGCGCATACCGTGTTTCGCGCAAGCGTCCGAAAGCATCTTCAAAACGTCCTTTTTATAGGGCGTATTCATGACGTTATAGTCCGTATATTTCGTATCCCACATGCAAAATCCGTCGTGGTGTTTCGTCGTGAAACAGATATATTGCATACCCGCTTTTTTAGCAAGCAATACCCATTCTTCGGGGTCGTACTCGGTAGGGTTGAATTTTTCCGCCAAAGCGTCATATTCTTCAAAGGGAATATCATAGCGCGCCAACGCTTGCTCGTGCAACCCCGTCAATGCATAAATCCCCCAATGGATAAACATACCGAACTTGTTCATGTATCTTTCTCCTTTCGTATTCTATAAACACGAATTTACTGCGCAGGTTTATGCTCTGCGCGGTTTTCAACGCGGGACGTGCCTACGTAATTATAAATTTTCGCCGTTACTCTTGATGATTTCCGCATAATCGTACGCGGAATCTTTGAACGTTCTTTCGCCCGTAGGATAATCTACGTAAATCAATCCGAAACGGCGACTGTAACCCATTGCCCACTCGAAGTTATCCATAATCGACCAATATTGATACCCAATCACAGGCACTCCTTCGTCGGTTGCACGACGTAAACCGAGCAAATGACGGTGCACGTAATCGATACGCTGAGGATCATGTACTTTGTTATCCAGCATCATAAAATCGATATTTGCCATACCGTTTTCGGTAATCATAATCGGCAAACCGTATCTTTCGTAACAGAAACGCGCCCCCCAATACAGGCATTCGGGCGTAATAAACCAATCCATAGCCGTAAGAGGAAAACCAGGATACGAGCGGGGATTGGATTGATTCTTCGGCGCGCCGTACCCGTCCGCATTATACATGTTAAAAGCATAGAAATCCAACGGCTGATTTATAATTTTTAAATCCTCGTCGCTGAGATAATTCGTCCCCACCTGACGCTTGCCAAGGTATACGGGGTCCGCCCACCAAGAACAGAAATACGGTCTGGGCGTTTCAAACGACGACACCCGCGCCTTTTCGATCTCTTCTGGCGTTTCGTTTACAGGCGAAGTTACGCACGCCGCCTGCGCCGTACTGATCTTAATGGGGCGCTTTGCCACTTCTCGCATTTTCATTACCGCTTTACCGTGCGCCAACATTACGTTGCGCGTAATCGCATGGATTTTTTCTTGCGAAAGTTTCAAAAACGGAGCGTGCACACCATCACCGTGCCCAGCAGGAATGAAACACTCCGGCTCGTTAAAGGTCAACCAATATTCGATCTTATCCGAAAGCACCTTCACACACGCTTCGGCGTATTGCACGAAATACTCGATATTTTCTTCCTTTTCCCAGCCGCCTTTTTCGAAAAACCACATAGGCATATCCCAATGATACAGCGTACACATGGGGACAATCCCCGCTTTTATAAGCTCGTCCACAAGATTTATGTAAAATTGCATACCTTTTTCGTTGATCTTACCGCTGTCGTCGGGATAAATACGCGTCCAACTGATTGAAAAACGATAACTCTTCAAACCGATCTTCTTCATCAGAGCTACGTCCTCTTTATAACGATGATAATGATCGCAAGCCACTTTGCCGTCGTCGCCGTTTGCTATGTGCCCTTCCACCAACGCATCCCAAATATTAAGCGTTTTTCCGTCTTCTAAATATGCGCCTTCCACTTGGTGAGCCGCGCTCGCCGCACCCCAAAGGAAATCCTTAAAAAATGCCATAGTTTTCACTCTCCTAATTGTTGTTTTTATTGTTTTATTATAGCACACGGAATATCTGATGTAAATAGCCTTTTTAATAATCCCGATTGCTTTTTTTCTTGTTTTTATCCTTTTCAAACGGTCGATACCGCGTACGGTCTTCCGTCCGCATAAACTGTGACAACGATATTTCCGTGTACGTCCGTGCGATAGATATTCGCCCCGACGCTATTCAATCTACCCAACACCACTTCCGTCGGGTTGCCGTAAGCGTTATCCCGTCCGCAAGAAATTACCGCCGTATTCGGCGCGGTATATTCCAAAAACTCCAAACTGCTCGCATCTTTACTGCCATGATGAGAAACCTTTAAAACGTCCAAATCTGCAAGGGACGCCCCTGTACTTGTCATCAATCCGTTTACGTCGCTAAAAACAAGTTCCTCTTCGATTTTGTTAGGAATATCCCCCGCGAATAAGATACGTATGCCCATATATTCCAAATATACCACGGAAGAATAGTAATTATCCATGTCTTCCGTAGGCATTTCCCCTGAAATAAGCCCATTTTCTATATCACTACTATTCGGATATATAAACGCTATTTTGAACGGGTATTTTTCCGTCACCGATTCGATATTTTTGACCTTACTAGAAGTATATACCCAATTGCAATCGCTCTCGGTCAAGGTAGAGAAAAGACGCGCGTACTCGCTGCCATCTTTCGGCTCACAAAAGGGCAAAAATGCATTCCGAACCCCTTTATATTTGACTACTTCATTTAAACTCCCGCAATGATCGACGTCTGCATGACTGACGATCAAATAATCGATCGTATCAATCTTTAAGGCGTTGAAATAGCGCAGCACCTTCTTTTTCGTCAAACGCGTATTGTTTCCGCCATCAATCAGCATTATTTTACCGTCAGGCAGCTCTATCAACGTGGAATCACCCTGCCCCACGTCAAGAAAATGAATGCGCAATTCCCCGTCCCCACGACGACCGATTTTCGGTAACTTTACGTAATATTTCCACGTTACAGGGGGCACAAAAATCGAAAATATGGAAAGCCCTACAATGCAAAACAAAAGGATACCCAGCAGTATTCGTTTGAAAAGTTTTCCTTTTCTCTCCGTTTTTTTCTTTTCTGCGCGGTATCCCATCGTTTTGTCATCCGTATAAAGTATTTATTTTTCTATTTTTGACGGCGCTTTTTCAATCGATTTAAATATGTCGGCAAGCGCCGAGCCGTCATAATCTTCTATTCTACCCTGGTCGGCAAGCTTGGAAATATTTGCGTCCAACGGCATTTTTGCCACAGCGGGAATCCCGTATTCAGCGGCAATTTCTTCTGCCTTGCTCTGTCCGAATATTTCCATCTTTTTGCCGCAATCCGGGCAAACGAGATAGCTCATATTCTCGACCAAACCAAGCACGGGCACGTGCATAATTTTCGCCATATTCACCGCTTTTTCCACAACCATTTTAACAAGATCCTGCGGCGTAGTTACGATCACAATCCCCGAAATGGGTATGCTTTGGAAAACCGTCAAAGGTACGTCCCCCGTTCCAGGCGGCATATCGATAAATAAAAGATCAACGTCCCGCCAAATAACGTCCGTCCAGAACTGCATGACCGTACCCGAAATGACCATGCCGCGCCAAATTACAGGGGAATTTTCTTCGTCAAGCAATAAATTCATGGAAACCATTTGCATTCCCGACGGCGAAAGCACGGTATTGATCCCCTTTTCGTCCCCCGTAATACGGTCGGTTACCCCGAACATGTGCGGAATGGACGGTCCCGTGATGTCCGCGTCCATAATACCGACGGATAAGCCCTGCTTTTGCGCGTAAGACGCCAGCAAAGACGTCGTGAGTGATTTACCAACGCCACCTTTACCGCTGACGATCCCGATTACTTTCTTAATCTTCGATTTTTTATGCGGCTGTTTGAGCAAACTTTCTTCCTTTCTAGAAGAACAATTTGACGAACAGCTAGAACAATTATGTGAACAGTTTTCTGCCATACTTTTACCACCTTTTCTTTTTTTTATTATATCTCTTTTTGTCGAATTTTGTCAACTGTTCCACCGTTAAAAATTCCTAAAAAGAGCTTTTCGACAAAATCTTTCACTTCCCTATCAAAAACCGCGTAAAAAAGCGGGTTAAAAACGGTTGCGTTCCGCAAAAAAATAGTGTATAATAATTAGGCTGCGCGTAGGCGGGGAGTTAGCGGCACCCTATATCTGCAATCCGCTATAGCAGAGCCGAATGCCTTTCCCGACGGAATTTATGGAAGGTTTGCGCGCCGTAAGGAACGTTGATCGCAAGGTCTTATGCAACGTAATGCCGTGAACCGTGTCAGGACAGGAATGT
>JAZSJN010000180.1:0-10806 GCA_045534315.1 Candidatus Scatosoma sp. | reverse complement strand
ATCTTCATATTCTTGAAACCCTTCGGGCAACGTGGTAAACCCGCATTTTTCCACCCAGTAGCCATGACTAGGGAAACGGGGATTTGCGATCAATTCCACCGCTTTGGCTGTATTACCGCGCTCGGAAAGTTGATCAAAGATATATTTTAAACCGAAACAACCTACCTTAATACGGTCGTTATCTCGCTCGATAAGCGATTTTAAGCGTTCGTAGGCTTGCGGCTGTTCTTCTTCCGTAAATACTCCGTACGCCAGCGCCAAGGTCTGCGCCGTCTGCGTTTTGCATGCTACCATGCCGTCTTTTACGTATTTTTTACGGAACGCCGCGATCATATCCGCCTGCCTTTGTCTTGCATCTTGCGCGTTCTCCGCTTTCCCCACAACGTCAAACAGGAACGCCGCTTTCGCCATAAAATCAATATAGTTGAGTGAATTAGCAACTTCCGTCGGCGTTTGGCGAACCCAGTTATTACCGCCGATTTCCACCCATTCGCCAAGCCCGTAATCGATCAAGCCTTCGTCCGTAATCTTTGTGTGGATAAAATCCAAATATCTTTCCAACGCGTCAATATTTTCCGCTACGTATTCGGTATTGCCTGTGAAACGGTACATTTGATAGGGCAACTCTACAAGGATATTATCCCAACCCATACCGCCGCCCCAAGCGTACCCCCACGCGTCTGTGGGCACGATCCCAGGAAACGCGCCGTCCTTTTGCGCTCCGCGGATATTGACCAGCCATTCTCTAAAAGACGCCGTCGGCTCGATATTATAATACATATACTCGGCAGAAAGCACCGCGTCCCCCGTCCAACCGTTCTTTTCGCGGTGTGGACAATCGGTGGGAAAATGGTGAAAATTGCTCAACGCGCTCTGCACGGCGCACGCTTGTACTTTGTTGATCGTTTCGTTGCTGCAAGCAAAATGCCCACGCACGGACATATCATTATGGAACGTCAAAAACGTCAATAAATCTTCCGTCGCTTGCTCCGCCGTAATCCCTTCCACGTACACGTAACGAAAACCGTGATAGACGAAAGAGGGCGTATACGTTTGTTTGCCGTCTTTGCAAATATATACGTCCTTTTGAACGTATTCTTTCTGCGTTTCGCCGTGTCCGATATTCATGAGATTCGTCATATCCAACACGCCGTCATGCACAATTTCGCCGTGCCACGTAACGATTTTTTGTCCCGCTTTACCGTCAATGGAAAGGCGACAAACACCTGCGTCGTTCCGCCCAAAATCGTACAAATATCCCTTTTTACTCGGTGTGATTTTTACAGGTTTCAACTCGTCAAACGTCTTGATCGATTGCGATTCGCATTTTTTATACAATCCCGTAGGCGCGTTTACCAAAAGCGGTTTTCTGCCCTGCGTAAACAATTCTTTTTCTTTGCGCGCGTCGTACCACTCGCCGTTGCGGTAATCGTCGAAAATAATCGGCGAATCGTACGCCGTCCAACTTTCGTCCGTCGTTAATACGCGATTTTCGCCGTCGTACAATCCCAAATAAAATTTAGGCGCAGCCCTGTAAGACGCTTTATCAAAACCCCAGCCGTCGTGGCTGTTCGAATTGACAAAACCGTTACCAAGCAAAACGACGATCGCGTTATCCTTCCCTTTTAACAACGCCGACACGTCGTATTCATCATAATATACCACTTGGTTTGGATTAGAAAAATAGGGCGCGAGCCAGCCTTTGGTGATTTCCGTTCCGTTCACCCACAGTCGATATATCCCCACGACGGAAATTTCCAACCGCGCATTTTGCCCGCCATAATCAAACGTTTTTTTAAACAACGGCGCGCAAACGTAATTTTCCAACTCGTTAAACGCCGTTGTTGCCGCTATGTACTGTTTCATAATTTCTCCTATAACCGTTCGTTATACCGCCCGATCCTTACCGTTTCGCGCGAATATACGCGCAAATTTTTTCCGCCAAAATACGATGTCCCTTATCGTTGGGATGCAACCCGTCCACCGTCAACCCGTCCGTGCCGTCGTTCGTTGCGGGAATAGGAAATTCCTTTTCAAACTCCAACGTTTCTACGCCGTGTTTTTGCATAAGCGTTTTCAACAGCGCAACGTACGTCGACAAAGGCGCACCCGCTTTCGTCTTGTTTCCCTCGCCGTACACGTTGTCTTCGTTATAGCGATGCAAAGGCAAAATAAAACAAAGCTTGTCTTTACCATAACGCGCCGAAAGCTTGCCGATCAAAGAATTGACCGCCCCGCAAAAGGTATATTCGTCCGTGCTTTCTACGTCGCCAAGGGGTGCGTCGCCATGTCCGTAATCGTTCGTTCCACCAAATATAAACACAAAATCGGCGTCGTCAGACATACCGTCGGCGCGCATTAAAAAATCGCGATCGTAAATCGCCATTTCAGACGGAATAATCTGCTTTGCAATACGCGTGCCGCCTTCGCCGTAATTTCTCGCTTCACAGCCGAGCAGTTCCCCAACCACGTTTACGTATTTCGTAGCCTCGCAGCTTGCACCCGCGCCCTGCGTGATACTATCGCCTAAAAAATTGATTTTCATATCGGTAAAACCGTCCTTTCTAAAACTTTGTTTTAGTATATCACGATTCATAACAATAGTCAAGGCTATGAAAAAATGTTTTTTGACATTTTCCATAGCCCTGTTGACTTTTTCTATAAATGCTTTCGCTGTATATTTACGCTTATTCCAAAAAGACTTTTTTGCCCGTGCGGTTGGATTCGTACGCAGCAAGGATAATTTCCACAGGTTTTTTGCCCTCGTACACGTCCACAAGCGGCGGACGATCCTCTTCAATCGCCGCGATTAAATCGGCAAGCTGCAAACGGTGATACCCATAATTGAGCGCCATCGGATCTGCCCCCGAATTAACGGTACGCCTTCCCGTTTCTTCGTTTTCCCCTTCCACGTCCCAACGTACGATAGAATCTTCTTCTAATACGATTGATCCTTTCGTTCCGTTGATCTCGATTCGGCGGGGATACCCCGGCGACGCCACCGTCGTGCCGTGAATACAGCCGATCGCGCCGTTTTTATATTCGACGAGCAAGTACGCGCTGTCTTCCACTTCCACGTCGTGACGCAAAGTACGGCAGGTTGCCTGTACGCTCTTAACTCCGCCAAGCAAATATTGTATCACGTCAATACCGTGTATGCCTTGATTCATCAAAGCGCCACCACCATCCATTGCCATCGTGCCACGCCAAGCCGCCGACGCGTAATAGTCCGCCGAACGGTAATATTTTCCTGAAAAATCCGCAAGCAAAAGCTTGCCCAATTTTCCTTCGTCCAACGCCTTTTTTACCTTTTGCGTAGCGGGTGTAAAACGGTATTGCGTGATAACGGCAACCTTTCCGCCGTTATTCTCCGCCGCCGCAATAATCGCCGCTATCTGTTCCTTGGTAATCGCCATGGGTTTTTCCACAACCACGTGCTTTTTCGCGTTCAGCGCGGCAACCGCCACTTCCGCATGCAAACCGCTAGGCACGCAGACATTGACGATATCCACCTCCTTGCAGGAAAGTAATTCCGTCATCGTCGCAAACGCCCTGCAACCGTGTTCTGCCGCAAACGCTTTTGCGCGCTTTTCGTCATGATCAAAAACGCCGTACAACCGTCCGTTTTCCAAACCGCTTAATGCGCCAGCGTGTATTTTCGCCGCCGCCCCGCAACCTATAATGGCAAAATTTTTCATTTTTCCCTTTATCCAATACCCTCAATTTTTTATATTTTCGTGCCGCCGACAAACAAATCGGTTACGCAAATTTCGTCGTCGAATACGATAATATCCGCATCTTTCCCCGCCGCCAATACACCTTTATTCACACCCAAAATCTTGGCAGGCACTTCCGTCAACATCTTCACCGCCGTCGGAACGGAAAAATCACATTCGTTAACCAGCGTCCGTATCAAAATATCCGCCGTTGCCACGCTACCCGCAAACGCCGAGCGATCTTTCAGCTTACAAACGCCGTCTTCCACGATAAATTCCGTGCCGCTCATGACGCCTTCTTTAATATCCGTACCTGCAATCTCTAAACTGTCGGTGATCAGCGCCACTTTGTCCGTCCCTTTGATTTTGACGATCATTTTAATAAGGTCGGGGGGCAAATGCTTACCGTCCGCAATAATTTCCACGTAAAGTTCATCACGCAAATACGCGCTCTCTATCACGCCGAGCGAACGAAAACCGTGGTCGCGCGTGACCGTAGACGTGCAGCTGTACAAATGCGTGATCAAGTTACAACCGTTATCGATCGCCAACGCCATATCGGGGTATTTCGCGTCCGTGTGTCCCGCCGAAGCGATTACGCCGCGCTTAGTCAGGTAGTTGCAAAATTCCCCGTCCCTGTCGTTTTCGGGGGCATACGTCCAACGAATAACGCTTTTTCCGTATTCTTCAATCAAGCTTTCGTAATCGGCTTTGATCGGGGACGTAATGAACGCGGGACATTGCGCGCCGCATTGCTTTGCGGACAGATACGGTCCTTCCAAATGCGCGCCCAAAATATTCCCCTTTGCCTTGCCGCTCTTTTTGGCTTGATCGATATGAATTACAGCGGTTTTCATCGTTTCAAACGAGCCCGCCGAAATCGTGGGCACAATCGTCGTCGTACCATGCATCAAATGATAATTACACCCATCAATCACGTCGGACACTTCGCTGTTCATAAACGCGTGCCCGCCCGCACCGTGCGTGTGCATATCGATAAAACCCGCGCTGACGTACTTGCCCGTAAAATCGTAGCTTTCGTTCGCAGGCTTATCCACGACGGAAATTTCCGCGATTACGCCGTTTTCCGCATATACGTACCCGTCGAAAAGTTCTTCTCCGACGATAATTTTATCACTTTTAATCTTGATCATAACAGTTTCGAGCTCTGGTCGTCCAGATACAGTTTCGCGTTGTCCTGCAAACGCAAAATCGTTGCGGGACAATGCTCGTCAATGCTGCCGTTTAAGGTTTCGTGTACCGCCTTTGCTTTCGTGGGCGCGGGTACGATACAAAACAGATAGGGCGCGCGCACCAACGTCGGCACGGTGAGCGTCATCGCGTGCGTAGGCACTTTGTCAATGCTGGCAAAACATCCGTCGTTGACCTGCTGCTGGCGGCAAACTTCGTCCAATTTTACGGGTTTTACCGTCTTTTTATCCTTAAAATCCGCCACGGGGGGATCGTTGAACGCAATATGCCCGTTTTCGCCAATTCCCATGACCACGATATCCGTAGGGTTTTGATCGAGCAATTTTCCGTATCTTTCCGCCTCCTTTTCAGGATCGGTCGCCGTGATGTCGATATAATTCACGCTCTTGAACGGCACAAGACCAAAAATATGATCTTTTAAGAAGTTGCCAAAGCCCTGCGGAGCGTCCTTATCCAAACCGATATATTCGTCCATGTGATAGGCGTTTACCCTATTCCATTCCACGCTTTTATCTTCCACCAAAGATTTTAAGACGTCGTTTTGGGAGGGCGCAGCCGCAAAAATCATATTGATTTCCGCTTTTTCGGACAAAAGTTCGGCGATTTTCGCCTTAATATCCCTTGCTGCCGCCTCACCCATCAGAGTTCTGTTTTCGTATATTTCTACCTGCAATTTATCTACTTTAAAACTTTTCATACTAACCCCCGCAATTTTTCTACCGCGTCCGTAAACGCAACCTGTTGATTTTCGTATTTGTAAGGATTTTCAAACGCCTTCCCCACCAAAGCATTCAGTCCCGAAAACGTCTGCAAATGGGGCTCTAACGTCATAAACGTATCCTTTTTACCTTCCGCCTTGTATCTGTCCAAGACCGCCTTGATCTGCGCTTCGCCTTTGCCCGGGGGCACGATAGCGCCTGCATATAACGAATCCTTAATATGGAAATATTCGATATACGGCTTTAACGTTTCGTACGCTTTTATAGGATCGTGTCCGTCCAAAACGAAATTTCCCATATCTAAAACCGCCTTTAATCTACCACCGAAATAGTTCATAAGTTCCAAACACTTTTCGGGGGCTTCGCCGTAAATTTTCGCTTCGTTTTCATGACAGAACGTCACGCCGTATTCTTCGGAAATCTTCACGAGCTGTTCCATACCGTCGTAAACCTGACCTTTGCACTCTTCCCTAGTTTTCCCTTCGGGAAGGTAGAAGGAAAAGATACGCACGTATTTTGCAGACAGCTCGTTTGCCGTTTCGCAAATACGCTTTGCCATATCCATATGCGCCGCCATATCTTCATCCAAACGGATTTTACCAAGCGGAGAACCGATCGCAGAAACCTTAATACCATAGTCCGCCAAGACCTTTTTCATCTCTAAAAGTTCTTCTTTTGTCAAAACGGAAATGTTTTTGCCGTTTACGCCGCGCGCCTCCATGTACTCGATCCCATATCCGTTTAACGCCTTGCATTGTTCCACCAAATCTTGCGAATATTCGTCGGAAAACGCAGACCATATCAATTTTGCCATATACTGCTCCTTCTATCGTTTTTTTCTAAACGGCACTTCCCAGCTTGCAGTAGATTACCGTATAGTAGTATTATAGCATACTTTTTTGAAAACGCTATTGCAAAATATCCGAAAATACATTACAAATCATAATATTGTTTTATTTTCATTTTGCTATGAATAAATTCTTGAATTTATTTTTTTTATATGCTATAATGCCCTGTAAGGAGCAAAATATTTATGCAAAAAATATCCCAGCTAAACAGCGATCGTTTTATCTATAATCATATCGTTTACGACAACGAAGCGGAGCGGCATCTTGCCAAACACTCCCATTCGCTCGTCGAAATGATCTACGTGATCAAGGGCGAAGTGTCTTATACGATTGAAGACAAACGTTTTACCGCGCATCCGGGCGATCTAATCGTAATCAAGCCCTACGCTTATCATTATTTTTCCATTGTCAATCAGCAGGATTATGAAAAAATCGGCATCCTTTTTCATCCTGCGGATATTCCCATAGGCAACGTTACTTCCAACCCGTTCCTGCTCCTTTCCACCAAAAACGAGCGGATCCACGACATTTTTAATAAGGTCGATTTTTATTATCACAACTGCCCGAACGAAGTCTTTCAAGAGCTACTGCTTGCCCTTGCGCAAGAGATCGTGGTAAATATTAGGCTGTTTCAATCGCAGGACATCATCACCACGCACAAACAGAGTCATCCCTTAATCGAACGGATTATCCGCTATATCAACGACAACCTTTTTTCCGTCAACACGGTGAGCGAACTCGCCCGCGAAACGTCCGTTTCCGAGGGATATTTGAAAGCACTCTTTACCCGTCAAATGAAAATCTCGCCCAAAAAATATATAACCGAAAAGAAAATGCTGATGGCAAGAAATATGCTGCTAAACGGCACACCCCCTACACAAGTTTCTCTCCATTGCGGTTTTTCCAACTACACGACCTTTTATCGGCTCTATCAAAAAAACTTTCAAAAGAAACCCACCGACGATTTTAAAAAATCGGATAACGCGGACGATTAACGCTGCCTATTCTATAATGAAACGGGACTTTGCTCAAAAGCAAAGTCCCGTTTTTATTTCTTAGAAAAACACCGCTTTTGCCTGCTGCTTAATCTCTTCCGACGCTATAAACGGAATACGGGTGGTATAGCCGTTTCTCGCCGCTACGATCATCTTGGTAGGCCATGCAAAAATATCACGATTCCACGCGTTGATCGTATCGTTATACAGCTCTCTTGCCGCCGTAATTTCTCTTTGCAGATACATATTTTGTTGCATTGCATCCGCAATCTCTTTGTGCGCTTTCAAATCGGGATAGTTTTCAAACGCCACGTTCAAGCTACGGCTTGCCGTATCTATGCGATTTGCCACTTCGTTTCTCTCTTCGTCGCTTGCGCCGCTGCGGTATTTTGCAATCGATTCAAAGGTCGTCTTATCCAAATCGACCGCTTTGTCTACAAGACGCGCGCAGTTTTGCAAAACGACAACGCGCTGTTCAAGATAATTATCAATTTGCGACGCGTTACGCTGAATTTTTTGCTCCAACTGCTGGAAATAATTCTTCGCCTTGATTTTCATGATCAAGAACACCAACCCGGGAATAATCCCCAAAATCCAAAGTAAAATTTCGAAAATCGTCGAGCCTACCCCCACTTTCACGGGCAATTTCTTCGCGATTACGTGCGCATCCAACCCTTCGGGGCGCATATCGTTACTAAGTTCGTCTAATTGATTTGCCATAATTTTTTTCTCCTATATTTTTCTTTTTTTTAACCTAATTTATTCGAGCAGCCACGCAGCCAAACCGTGGAATAGCGTATCCGCGGCAAAACGCCGTCTGTTCTCTTCCGTCTGCTCCCGTTTCGCCTCCGCATCCAAGCCAACGGCAATCTGCGTAGTCCTTTCCACGGGAATATACTCCGTCCAAGGCACGGGCACGGCGTGCATTTTTCCGTCACCGCCAAGGCGGGGAATAAAATCCACACGTTCTGCCGTGGTATATCCGTACGCCGTTACCGCAACGCGGTCCATACCGTTTTCTTTACAGACAAAATTCGTCTTCATAATCGACGTCGTTCGCGCGTCCCTATGCGCGAGCGCGTTGCCCAAATGATTTGCCATCGCTTCGTGTTCGTATACCGAATAATAACTAGGGTATTCTTCGGGTCGTTCAAGCGAATGGATAGGCTCTTCCTGATACGCAGGCACAGCTAGCAACGGCGCAAAATCGAAAAACAACGATTTGAAATAGTTTTCATTAAAGCTTGTAAAATTTCTACGCGCGACGTCCACGTCGAACGAATAATAACGTCTCGCCGAGCAATCCATCGACCATCCCTGCGCGTGTTCGCTGGTGATCATGTTGCAACGACGGCGTTTGGTAAAGTAAAAATCGTCTCCGTATCCCGTTTGGGATGTCAGCAAATCCACCGTATTGTTTTGCGCCAAAGGGGTATACATGGTACGAAATTGAACTTCGTGATCGCGGTCGGTTGCCCCGAACAGCACGTCAAATTCTTCGTTTGCCATCTCGCGGAAATTCCCGCCTTTCATCGTTGCCTTTTCCGCTTTTTTCGCGAGTTTTTTCGCCCCGCGGCGCACCTTTCTAGCCCGCGCCTTTTCGCTGAGATCTTCCGAATGTTGCGGCGAGCGGCTAAACGACAACTCATCCGCCGTTTGATTGCCGTAATACAGCGTTTTCCTTTGCGAGTAATAGGGTTTGGGCTTTGTTACCGAGGCATGGAGCACCTGTGATACCGTTCTTGTCCTTCTGTTACCGTTGGAATCGGTATAACTCTCCGTCCAATAGATCGTCAGCGCACCGTGATAGGTATGCGTACCCAAAGTATGAAATACCTTGTCGCAATATAAAAACGGATTACCAAAACACCGTCCCGACAGCGTATCCGTTACCGAACAATGGTAACTCTGCTCGTCTACAAGATCAAATTGTCGCACGAATAGATCGTGATTTTCTACCGAAAAACCGTCGTCAAAATCGAGTTGCGGCAACGTTTTTTCGATCAAGCGCAGGGTGTCTGCGTCCGTAAACAAGGCGTTGAGCGGTTTCATTTGCTTTTCCGCCAGCGCGCGCAGCTCTGCCGCTTTTTTTTCGTGCTTTTCCAAAATCGCGGCGACCTGTTTAATGCGGGGATTAAGCACCTTTACAATCAGCACGATCCCCCCGATCGCAAGAGCCGCTCCCCCACCGATCAAAAGTCCGCCTTGTAGATTGTTTTCTCCAATTTTCGTCACACCGACAAAAGCCGCAATAAAACAAGCAATAATTGCCACAATCAACAACACGCGGAGCGCCTTGTTGCGGGATAGCTTATCACGGATTTTTTGCGCCGTCGTCATTTCCGCCTTGTATTTTTTGACGGTCGCGCGGTTTTCCGCCACGTCCACGCCCGATTTTTCTATCAAATCGTCAAAATGCGCGTTGACGTTTTGCGCGTGCGCGATCTTCCCCACGCTTTCGTAATATTTTAACGGTTCTAATAAAATTCCTTCCATATTCCTTACGTTTTCGCCGTTGCGTTTCACATTTTGCCGAAATTTTTTCTTATTTTACCACAAAATCCGAAAACTGTCAATATTTGTCGAAAAAATTCTTTACGTAATTATACTATGAACACAATAACTATCCCCGCGTGAAAACGCGGGGTATTTCATATGCGGGCGAAGCCCTATGCTACCAGCCACCCTCTACAAGGGTATTGAGGTCTGCCATTTGCATATTACTCCTTGAACGGGCTATCTGGATAATCTATCCGTAGCTGTTCTCCGAGTTTATCTTCTTTTAACTGATTTTCTATATACTCTTTTATCTTTTGAGTATTTTTTCCTACTGTATCGACATAGTATCCTTTGCACCAAAATTCTCTATTCCGATATTTGAATTTGAGATTCCCCCATTGCTCATATATCATTAGACTACTTTTACCTTTGAGATACCCTACGAATCCTGAAACGCTCATCTTCGGGGGAATCTCAACCAACATATGCACATGGTCGGGGCATATCTCTGCCTCAATTATATTTACTCCTTTCCATTTGCACAATTCTCGTAGAATTGCTCCTATTTCTCTTCCTTTTTCTCCAAACATCGCTTTTCTACGATATTTTGGCGCAAATACAATATGATACTTGCAATTCCACTTCGAATGTGCTAAACTATGTATGTCATTCACCTTGAATGTCCTCCTTTTGGTTTTTATTTATTGGGTTTGCAGACCTCAATTTTATTATACCAAAAGGAGTTTTTATTCTCAAGAATTATATGTGTAACATTTCCTGAACCCCGCGTCTAACGCGGGGTATTACTATACAAAAA
>JAZSJN010000074.1:0-4191 GCA_045534315.1 Candidatus Scatosoma sp. | reverse complement strand
GTATCTATGCGTTTTCCGTAGCTCATTATTCAAAGAAATCTTTAAGCTTTTTGCTGCGCAAGGATAGACGGAGCTTTCTAAGCGCCTTCGCCTCGATTTGACGGATACGTTCACGGGTTACGTTGAACTCTCTACCCACCTCTTCAAGCGTTCTGGGTTTGCCGTCGTCGATACCGTAGCGCAAACGGATAACCTTTTCCTCTCTGGGGGTGAGGGTGTCGAGAACGTGCAAAAGCTGTTCTTTCAACATAGTGGTCGCCACCGAATCACTGGGGGTGACCGTCTTTTCATCCTCGATGAAATCCCCAAGGTGGCTGTCCTCTTCTTCAGCGATAGGCGTTTCCAAGGAAACGGGGTCTTGGGCGATTTTTTGAATTTCACGCACGCGGTCTTCCGTAACGCCCATCTTTTCTGCGATTTCCGCAGGGCTGGGCTCTCTGCCGAGCTCTTGCAAAAGCACACGCTGTACCCTCGTCAGCTTGTTAATCGTTTCAACCATGTGTACGGGGATACGAATGGTACGGGCTTGGTCTGCAATGGCACGGGTGATAGATTGACGAATCCACCACGTTGCGTAGGTCGAAAATTTGAACCCCTTTTGATAATCAAATTTTTCTACCGCTTTCATCAGCCCAAGGTTGCCTTCTTGGATCAAGTCAAGGAAAAGCATACCACGCCCCACGTAACGTTTTGCGATGGAAACAACCAAACGAAGGTTCGCCTCTGAAAGGCGTTTTTTCGCCGCCACGTCGTTTTCCGCCATGCGCTTTGCAAGCTCCACTTCTTCGTCCGCAGAAAGCAAAGGCACACGCCCAATGTCTTTGAGATACATCTTTACGGGGTCGTCTAACCCAATATCGGAAAGCGCCTGTTCAAAAAGCTCACGGTCACGCTGTTCTTCGTCGACAAGCTGAATCCCCGCGTCGCTGAGCGCCTTGGATACCGAATCCATCTGCTCTGCGTCCATGTCGTACTTTTCCATAATATCGCAGAACGCATTATTAGAAATACAGCCTTTCTTTCCGTAATCGTTGATAATGCCTTCGATCAGCTCGTTTAATTTTTGCTCGGATACGTTCATTTTTTTATCCTCCGTTTATACCGAAATACTTTTGTTTTTCTTTTTATTTTTTGCCGCTTATCCATCGCGGCGATCATTTTTTTAATTCTTTTTAATCGCGTTGCGTTTTTGTATCAACTCGCCAAGTTTTTTGGCAATCTCTCTGCGCTTGCTCTCTTCCGTGGCTCTTGCGTATTCCGCATTGCATCTCGCCACTTCTTCTTCCACCGCTTCCAGCCGCAAGGTTTTTACGCTATCGTTAAAAAATCGCTCGGCTACGTCGCCCGAAAGCTTGTCCCCGTAATTCAAATCCAAAATCGCGTTAAATTCGGGGCAGTTTTCATCTAAAATCTCGAACAACTCGCTCGGGCGTACCCGTTCCCCTTTTGTTTCGCAATCGGCGATATAATTCGCGATAACGATATGCGTTTCGTCAGAGAGCGGCATTTCCGTTACCGCCAACGTTTTTGCATAGGGAGCAGAGAAAAGTTTCGCCGCCAAAATAAAGCGAAGCGCTTTTTGCTTTTTATCCGACCCTGACGCCACTTCGGAAATCTTTTCCTGCAAGGGGATTTCTTCCGTTTGCGTAGGCGCAATTTTAACGTTTTGCAAATCCCGTTCCAACGCGTGATAAGTGATACCCGTTTTATCTCGAAGCTTTTTCAGTAGCTCTTCCCGCACGCTTTCGCTCTCCGCCTCCTTGACGATTTTGAGCGCCGCCGCCACGTATTTTCGCTTATCTTCCGTACGACTTAAATCATAACCTCTTTCCAAGGCGTGCAGGCGATAATCAATAACGGGCATGGCTTCGTCCAAACATTTTTGATACGCCGCCGCGCTCTCCCGCACGAGTTCGTCTGGATCTTTCCCCTCGGGGATCGGCACAACGCGCACGTCTAAGCCCGCTTCCTTTAAGATATCCAAGCTACGCACGTCCGCTTTTTGGCCTGCAAAATCTCCGTCGTAACTGATTAAAACCTTGTCCGTATACCGCTTGGCAAGCCGCGCTTGGTCTTTGGTAAGCGCCGTACCCATGGTGGCGACGACGTTTTGAAATCCTGCTTGATAGAGCGTTATCGCGTCCATTTGCCCTTCCACGAAAATCACTTCGTCGATCGGTTTTTCCCGTTTGAGCTTTTTTAATAAATTAACGTTGTAAAGGGTTTTACTCTTGTCGTACAACATTGTGCCCGACGTGTTTTTATATTTGCCGAATTTTACCTTTTCCAGCTTTCTGCCGCTGAATGCGACCACTTCGTCGAAAGCGTTGATAATCGGAAAGACAAGGCGTTCGCCCTGCGCGTCGTAAATTCGTCCCTTTTCATTGACGGAAACTACGCCGCTATCCAAAAGATCTTCGCGCGTATATCCTTTCGAAAATAAATATTCCGGTAAGGAATTGTAATCAAGCGCCGCGCCGAGCCCAAATTTTTTCACCGTCGTCGGAGATAATCCCCGCCCTGCAATATATTGCAGATATTTATCCGCGCGCTCGTCGCCGCTGTAAAGATTATTTAGATAAAACCGCGCCGTATCTCGCAAAATCTTGACCAAAACGTCCCGTTTTTTGCGTTTTTTCGCCGCTTCTTCGCTGTCGTAATCCCCTTCGGGGACGGTCATCTTCGCGCGCGCGGCAAGGACACGCACCGCGCCGATAAAGTCCGTACTTTCGATTTCTTGCACAAACCGCACGACGTCGCCCGACGCGCCGCAACCGAAACAATGGTAAAACTGTTCCCCTTCGTTGACGGCAAACGACGGCGTCTTTTCGTGATGGAACGGACAACACGCCCAATAATTTCCACCCTTTCGATCGAGCGCAACGTAGCCGCGTAAAACTTCAACGATATCGTTTTTCTGTTTTAGCAAGCGCATAAATTCGGCATCTAAGCCTTTTGCGTTACTCACGTTACACCTCCTATCGAAAACGTTGCGGGGATAAACAGACTTTCAAATACGCTGATCGCATACCGATCGGTCATACCCGATAAATAATCGCAGACGACTATTTCCTTTTCGTCGCGCTCCAAAAGCCGTGCGTACGGTTGCGGCAATTTCTCTGCGTGCGCCATAAAATAGTCGAACAACTGCGTCAACATTCGCCCCGAGCGTTCCTGTATCGATTTATTCGCCAATTCGTACACACGCTCAAACATGAACGAACGCAGACGATTCGTCGCCTGCATAATCTCGTCCGACATCTTTACGTACGGTTGCCCAAGCGACGTTTTATAAATATCCGCAATCGCGGTATTGATACGTTCTTTCGTCGCTTTTCCAAGCAACTCCACCGCGTCTTTGGGCAGATCTTCCGCTTTCAAAATCCCCGCCCTGATCGCGTCTTCTATATCGTGGTTGATATATGCGATACGGTCGGCGAGCGAAACTGCTTGTCCTTCCAGCGTGGACGGCGTACCCGTGCTTTTGTGGTTGATGATACCGTCGCGGACTTCTTGGGTAAGGTTCAACCCCCTGCCCCCCTTTTCGATTACGTCCACCACGCGCAAGGATTGCTCGTTATGCATAAACCCGCGGGAAGAAAGTCTTGCCAACATTCTTTCGCCAACGTGCCCGAACGGGGTATGCCCCAAATCGTGCCCCAGCGCAATCGCCTCCGCCAAATCTTCGTTTAAGGATAAGGAGCGGGCGATAGAGCGGGCTATTTGCGACACGTCGAGCGTATGCGTTAAGCGGGTAATGTAATGATCCCCTTCGGGGGCAAAGAATACCTGCGTTTTATTTTTCAATCGCTTAAACGAGTTACTGTAAATGATACGGTCGCGGTCGCGTTGAAAATCAGTACGAAAATCGCAACGCGGTTCTTCCCGTTCTCTGCCCAGCGTATCCGCAGAACGTTTTGCATACGGCGACAAAAAAAGCTCTTCTTGTGCGCAAACGCGCTCTCGTACGCAAGAATATTCTTTTTCATTCATGACAGTCTTCCCCCTTTTTAGAGATTTTTCTCGTTTATTTATACCCAAAAATATATTATTATAATAATATATTCGACAAAACTTTTTGATTTCCTTTTTTTTAGCGAAATTTTTTTGATTTTTTTATTTTTTCTCGGATTTTTCTTTTTTTACCCACGAGGTAGAACAAGCGCCTCGCAGTTTCACCATAATCTTGCC
>JAZSJN010000052.1:0-5277 GCA_045534315.1 Candidatus Scatosoma sp. | reverse complement strand
CACCGCATTCTGCAAGCATGGTATATACCTGTTTCGAACCGGGCGAAATGGACAGGCTAGCATCGGGATGCACCGTTTTACCTTTGAGCATTGCCGCCACCGTCAACATATCCGACAAGGACGAGTTGGTGCAAGACCCGATACAAACTTGATTTATTTTCATACCCGAAAGAGCGGACACAGCCTTTACGTTATCAGGGCTGTGCGGACAAGCCGCCAAGGGTTTAAGCGCGGACAAATCGACGGTATATTCCGCGTCGAATACCGCGTCTTTATCGGACGAAAGTTCGATCCAATCTTCTTCACGGTTTTCCGCTTTTAAGAATGCTTTCGTAACTTCGTCTGACGGGAAAATCGACGTCGTTGCGCCAAGTTCCGCACCCATATTCGTAATCGTTGCGCGCTGCGGCACGGACAAAGTCTTTACCCCTTCGCCACCATATTCCACAATCGCGCCGACACCGCCTTTAACGCCGAGCAAACGCAAGACTTCCAAAATGACGTCCTTTGCGCCGACGTAATCGGACAACGCGCCGACAAGGTTGACCTTGATCATTTTGGGCATGGTAATATAGTACGTACCGCCGCCCATAGCAACCGCTACGTCCAAGCCGCCCGCGCCCATGCCGAGCATACCGATACCGCCCGCCGTGGGCGTATGGCTATCCGAGCCGATCAGCGTTTTGCCAGGTTTGGAAAAGCGTTCCAAATGCACCTGATGGCAAATACCGTTGCCGGGACGGGAAAAACGGATACCGTGTTTTTTCGTTACTGTTTGGATATAACGGTGGTCGTCTGCGTTTTCAAAACCTGCCTGCAAGGTGTTGTGGTCTATGTAAGCGACGGAAAGCTCCGTCTTTACACGGTCAATCCCCATCGCCTCAAATTGCAGATACGCCATCGTACCCGTAGCGTCCTGCGTCAACGTTTGATCGATTTTAAGCCCGATCTCTTTCCCTGCGATCATTTCCCCGCAGACCAAATGTTCCTTTATAATTTTTTGCGCTATCGTATAGCCCATATTCTCTCCTTTTGTTTTACAATTTCATGCCTTTGAGCGAGCTTTGCTCGTTGTCTTTAAGAGAATCCACAAGCGCGTGCAATTCGTCTTCGCCCATAACCGTCGTTCTGCCGTCCGCGTACAACGCGTCAATTTCGTCCTTGATCGTCTTTACAAGCCAATCCTGCTTGCCAACCTGTTTTTCGGGGGGCAATTTATAATGCTTGTTGATCCAATACGCGATACCCGCCAAGCCAGAAGTGTTGGAAATGGAAACTTCCGCGGGACGGTTGAGAATTTTTTCCGTATCGAAAATGTTGTAAATTTCGGCGTCTTTCATCATGCCGTCGGCGTGCACGCCCGCTCTCGTCAAGTTGAACGCGCTGCCTACGAACGGAGTCATCGGCGGAATATCATAGCCGAGTTCGTTTTTGAAATATTCGGCAATTTCCGTGATCGCCGTCGTATCCATTCCGTCGAGCGTACCGCGCAAGGACGCGTACTGCATAACCATCGCTTCCAAAGGCACGTTGCCCGTTCTTTCACCGATACCAAGCAACGAACAGTTGACCGCGCTTGCACCAAACAGCCATGCGCTAACCGCATTGGCAACGCCCATGTAAAAGTCGTTATGGCCGTGCCATTCCAACATTTCCGACGTAACGTCCGAATAGTGATGCAATGCATAAACGAGCCCAGGAACACTTCTGGGAGGCGCTGCGCCCGTGAACGGAACGCCGTAGCCCATCGTGTCACACATACGGATTTTGACGGGAATATTCGCCTCGTGCGAAAGTTCTACGATTGCGTTTACGAACGGAACAACAAAACCGTACAAATCGGCACGCGTCAAATCTTCCAAGTGACATCTGGGCGAAATCCCCGCGTCAAACGCCTGCCGAACGACGCCAAGATAATGCTCGTATGCTTGCTTTCTGGTCATGTTCAATTTTTTGAAAATATGGTAGTCGGAACAACTTACCAAAATACCCGTTTCTTTAATCCCGATATTGTGCACGAGCTCAAAGTCTTCCTTTTTCGCCCTAATCCACGTCGTAACTTCAGGGAATTTATATCCGAGCGCCATACATTGTTCCAACGCTTCTCTGTCCTTTTTTGTATAGACGAAAAATTCGCTTTGACGGATAATACCCTTAGGACCGCCAAGACGAGCGATCAGTTTGTATATGTCTACAATCTGTTTCGCCGTATACGGCGCGCGAGATTGCTGCCCGTCGCGGAACGTCGTATCCGTAATCCAAATATCTTTGGGCGTGTTCATAGGCACGCGGCGATGGTTGAACGAAGTTTTAGGTACTTCATCATAAGGGTATATGTCGCGGAATAAATTGGGTTTTGCGACGTCTTGCAGGTCGTATTTATACTGATCCTGCTCCAACAAATTACTCATAGGATTAAATTCTATCATATTCTTTCCTCTCCTACTATTTTTTCGATTACATATCGTACTTCAATTTATTAAATCGATTATACTCAAAACAATTGGCTTTGTCAAGGATTTCAAGGGCGATTTTGCTTTTCTTCACGGAAATAAACGAATTTTTTCACAAAACAAAAACGTTTTCCGTCCTTTGGGGATAAAAAACGTTTTTTCTTTCGTTTGCAAAGGTTCACTCTTTAAAAGGCATCCTTGGAGATTTTACTCCACCGTTTGGCGATAAAATGCAATCGCCACGATGTTGGCATCCAACATGTGCCGATCCGCATGATTTTATTCCAAAACCCGACGATTACTTTACGTTTATTTTTACGGACGGCTTTTAAAGATTTTTCCGCCACTTCTTCGGGGGATTTTGCCGCAAGCTTGCCCCAAAGTCCTTGTCCCTTTATCTGATCCTTGATATCCTCGCGCGTGGGCATTGCGCCGGGTAAAATTGCCGTTACCGCCACGTTTTGTCCTTTCATTTCCGCTCGTAAGGACTGCGAAAAAGATGTAAGCGCCCCCTTCGTCGCGCTATATATCGCAAAATAGGGCATGGGATATATGCCCGATACGGACGAAATATTGACGATTTCCAAACGGTCGGCTTTGTTTTCGATCGCAAAGCGACAAAGAGAAACCGCCGCCTCAAAATTCACGCGACATTGAAACGCGATCTTTTCTTGCGTGTATTCCTGTAATCCCTTTTGAATATCCGCGCCTGCAACGTTGACGAGTAAAGAAATACGGATATTTTCTGCCACTATTTTCTCCGTCATTGCGATACGACTGCCCATATCCGACAAATCTGCCGCGTATATTCGCGTCGAAACATCGGGATATTTTTCCTGTAATTCCGCTTGCAACGCTTGCAATTTTTCCGCGCTTCTACCCGTTAATAACAGGGAATACCCCCGCTTTGCAACGGCATAGACAAACGCCTTGCCTAAGCCGCCCGTCGCGCCCGTAATCAGCGCATATTCGTTTGTGTGTACTTTTTCTTTCATTTCCATAACCTTTCAGGGTGAAACCCGAATATTTGTACAATTTCCACGTTGGACGACTTTACCATATCCTTAGGCAAAACCAAGCCGCCGCCGTTTCCGTCTAAATCAATACCGTAACGCTTATACGCGAGCCAAACCAAGTGCGCGCATTGCGTATATTTCACTTTTTTAGGGGATTTCTTAGACAAAATCCCCACCGTAAACACGTACGGCAGCCCCACGAGATTTTCCTTGGCGTACGATACGACTTTCGCCTTAATTTCTTCATCCGCTTTCGGCCGTAACACCATAAAATTAGCAAGCGGAGCAAACACTTCCGATACGTTATACTTGCTGTTTTTCCCGATCCCAATCGATTCGAGAATAACTCCGCCTGCTCCGTCCACGACCAACGCCGAATGTCCAAATCTCCACCACGATACCACCGTGGACGCGCTGACGAGCACGTCTCCGTCCTGCAAGGGCACAAGCGTCGCTATGCCGTCTGTTTTTTCTTGGTACATGATCGGGCTTTCGTATTCTCTTTTGCGAACAGGTTTCCGAAAATAATACTTCTGAATATCCAAGACGATCTGTTTACCGTCCTTTTGCGCAAGCGTATCTTCAATGCCGATTTTTGTCAAGCCCGTCTGCGCGTAAAGGGTTGCGTAATCTTCTTGCGTGCGCGATTGTTTATCCAGCAATTCTTCTATATTGATTTTATCGTAATCGGGATGCCAAAATTTCCAATGCCCAATCTGATAAAATCCCCCCAAGAAAAACGCACCGAAAATCGTAAAACCGACCAACAAGACAGCGAGAAACACCGCCACGCCCTTATGCATTTTTCTTCGTTCGCTTTTCGCCATTTCCGTTTTGTCGACGCTCCTTTAAACCGTATAATTTCTTGCTCCAAAGATTGTAGAGCCGACGCGTATTACGTTGCTCCCTTCTTCCACGCACAGTTTATAATCGCCGCTCATGCCCATCGACAGATATTCCACCGCGGGCGATTGCGTTTTTGCCCATTCGTACAAAGCGCGCATTTTTCTTGTCAATGCGCGGAGCAATTCTTCGTCGTCGCTGTCAGGTAGCATTGCCATAAAACCTTTTATACGCAACCCATCCATCTTAGATACACGCGTAAAAACGTCCTTTGCGCTCTCGTACGAATAACCGCCTTTCGTTTCTTCGTCGCCGATATTGATTTGCAACAAAATATCCGACACGATACCGCGAGCGAGCGATTGTTTGGAAATCGCGTCGATCAGCTCGTCCCGATCGCACGAATGATACAATTCCACCTTTCCGATTAAATATTTAATCTTATTCGTCTGTAAATGCCCGATAAAATGTCTAGGGCAAGGCAATAAAAGTTCGTTTTTATCCCGAAATTCCTGCGGTTTGTTTTCCGCCACCGCATCCACGCCCCCTTCGATCGCGTAGTTGATCGTTTCCGCCGTCTGCGTTTTTGTCGCCGCGACAAGCAACACCTTTTCGCCAAAAGGATTGCCTTGCGAAAGTTCTGCTTTTAGCGCCTGTACCCGCGCGATAATCTCCGTCTTTTCCATAATTATTACCTTTTTTCTTACGTTTTAATTCAGTATACCCCTTTTGCGCGGTTTTGTCAATCGCGGCGGACGTTTTCCCGAAAAATCCATGAAAATAAAAAAAATTTATAGATTATCGATTTTTTGCATTAAAACTATTGATTTTTCCGTAAATAGGCGTTATAATTAAAATAATAGATTGATTTGATAGGAGTAATCAATATTTCAAATGAATACAGAAGAATTAAAGACATTTATCTTTTTGTCGAAAGTAAAAAATTTCACTTTGGCGGCTGAACA
>JAZSJN010000002.1:0-10982 GCA_045534315.1 Candidatus Scatosoma sp. | reverse complement strand
AGGAGCTGATTAACGTCTTGTACCGTCGTACCCGAACCCGCCGCAATACGGCGTTTTCTTTTACTGTCGATAATTGCAGGGTTGTCGCGCTCTTGCTTGGTCATGGAAAGAATAATCGCTTTCGTTCGCTCGATACGCTTTTCGTCCACGTCGCCGTCCTGCACCTTTAATTTCCCGCTGCCGGGGAGCATGGAGAGCATCGCTTGTGCGCCGCCCATCTTCTTCATCATCGCGAATTGTTCTAGATAATCGTTGAGCGTAAACGAGTTCGCCAACATTTTTTGCTGCATTTTCTTGGCATCTTCTTCGGTGATGGCTTGTTGCGCCTTTTCGATCAAGGACAGAACGTCGCCCATTCCCAAAATTCTCGACGCCATACGGTCGGGATAGAACGGCTCTAAATCCGCCGCTTTTTCGCCCACACCGATAAATTTGATCGGTTTGCCCGTGACCGCTTTAATCGAAAGACATGCACCGCCGCGCGTGTCGCCGTCAAGCTTGGTTAAGATCACGCCCGTCACGTCCAAACGGGAATTAAAAGTTTCGGCAACGTTTACCGCTTCTTGCCCCGTCATTGCGTCGACAACAAGCAGCGTTTCGGTTACGTCTACTTCCTTTTTGATATTTTCAAGTTCCTGCATCAACGTATCGTCGATCTGCAAACGCCCCGCCGTGTCCAAAATCACCGTGTCGTAATTCATAGACCGCGCGTATTCGATTGCCTGCTTTGCCGTCTTAACGGGGTTTTGCGTGCCCTTTTCAAACACTTCTACCTGCACGTTTTTGCCAACGACTTGGAGCTGCGTAATCGCCGCCGGACGATATACGTCGCCAGCCACCAATAAAGGACGTTTGCCCTGTTTTTTAAGGTAGAGAGCCAGCTTTCCGCAAAGCGTCGTTTTACCCGCGCCCTGCAAGCCGCACATCATAATTACGGTCGGTAAACGAGAAGATACTTCCAATTTCGCGTTTTTCGAACCCATCAGCTCGATCAGTTCTTCATTGACGATCTTAATTACCTGCTGCGCAGGATTGAGCGACGCCAAAATTTCCTGCCCGACCGCCTTTTCGGAAACGTCCGCGATAAACTGCTTTGCGACCTTCAAATTGACGTCTGCCTCCAACAATGCAACGCGCACTTCGCGCATCGCCGTACGAATTTCCAATTCCGTCAATTTACCGCGCTTCGTCAGCTTGGAAAATATATGATTTAAGCGTTCCGCTAATCCACCGAATAATGCCATATCGTCCTCTTTTTAAACGTTTACACCCTTTTGCAACGCCTCAATCTGCGCCTGCATTTCGTCCACCGTACGCGCAAAGCCCAACTTTTCTTCGTACTTTTCCAACTGCTTGCGGCATTTTTGCAGACAATCGGAAACACTTTGGCGAGATACCCCCTTTTGTTCGGCAATCTCACCCAAGGACAGGTCGTAATTAAAATACAGATCGGAAATTTCCCTCTGCGTCGCCGTCAACAGCGGCGAGTACAGATCTAAGAGTCGCAAAAAATGTAAATCGTCTTTCATTCTCGCGCGCCCCCTTCCTTTTTTCCGTAGCCTATTATACACCATAAAAATACACCTGTCAAGCATTTTTACTTGACAGGCAAAAAATTTTTGCTACTTTTTTGAGTTTTTTCTCTAACCGACAAATTGCAAAACGTCCACCAAAATCGCAAATCCAAACAAAGCAATCAGCCCGACGAAATTGATAATCGCCTCCACCTTACGGTTGACGGGTTTTTTACGAATCCATTCGATAATACAGAAGATTACCTTGCAACCGTCCAACGCAGGCACGGGCAACAAATTAAACACGGCAAGATTTACGCCGATAAACGCCGCAATCGACAGGAAATTCTGCAAGCCGCTTGCCGCCACTTCGGACGTAAGTTTTATGGTCGTGGCAGGACCACCCACCGCATTGATCCCCAGTTTCCCCGTAAGAAGTTCGCCCAAAGAACGCAATACCGTTCCGCCGATCTTAAACGAATACACAAACGAATGTCCGATCGTGCCGAAAAATCCGCTCTTCACGTCCGTCGGCACAAGCCCACCGCCATTGATCAGTTTATTTGCAGTGTTTCCATCTTCGTCTACAACGTCTTCACAGTACGCCAAGCCAAGGGGATATAAAATAGAACCGCTGTCCGACATGTTTTTGGGATTGGAATCTTTAACAAGGGTTACGTCTACGACCTGCTTTTTGCCGTCGCGAATAACGAGCACGCTTACCGTATCCCCTGCCTTTTTACCGTCCAATACGGACATGTAATCGGTGATCAAATACAAATCCTTACCATTGATTTCCAAAAGAACGTCGCCAGTCTGCAAGCCGTTATCATACACTTCCCAAGCCTGCTCGCTTGCGCCGTCGATCGGCGTTTGTTTTTCCACCATGTACACAGGACGACCAAAACCAGCAAACATAACGATAATCAAGGTCAACGCCAAAAGATAATTCATCAGCGCGCCCGCAATCAAAACGATAATCCGTTTCCACGGAGCTTGGTCGTTAAAACGCGCACCTTTCGGCTCGGGATATTCTTCGTCTTTTTCGGCGGGATTTTCCTCTAATTTCTCGCTTGATTGCGACACGTCCCCCGTCGTTTGCATTTCTTCAAAAGGTTCTTCGCCGGGATTTTCAGACGGTTTTTCTTCTATTTCGTCTTCGCCGTCAAACGCGCAATACCCTCCCAACGGAATAATACGCAAAGCAAAAAGCTCGCCCGTTTTTTTGCTCCGCTTTTTAAAGAGCGCCGGACCGAACCCAATGGAAAATTCGTTGATCTTAAAACCGAGCAGTTTCCCCGCGACGTAATGCCCGAATTCGTGAATCGTGATCATGGCAAGCAAGATCACGATGGCAAGCACTACTCCGCCAAACGAGCGCAACGCCCCTAAATTTGCCAACAGATTAGATACGTTCAATACCTCTCCCCTTTATAACCGTTTGATATATTCTTCCGCCAATGCGCGCGCGCGTTTATCCGTTTCGCACAGCACCGTATACGAATCGGGCTTTGCCCGCTCCGTTTTTTTCAGCGCGTCTTCAATAGTGTCCGCGATTTTTGTAAAACCTATCCGCCCATCTAAAAATGCGCGCACGGCAATTTCACCCGCTCCGTTTAGCGCGCAGGGATAATTATCCCCCAATTCCGCGCTCGTCAACGCCAAATCAAAACACGGGAAACGCTTCCTCTCCAACGGTAAAAACCGTATCGCGCCAAGCGCAACGAAATCGAGCGGTTTTAATCCGCAATCGAAACGGTCGGGATAGGTGAGCGCAATCTGTATGGGCAATTCCATCGTCGGATAACTCATCTGTGCCAAAATACCGCCGTCGTCAAATTCTACCATGGAATGAATAATGCTTTCGGGTTGTACGATCGTGTGTATTTTCTCTAAAGGCGCGTCGTACAGCCATTTTGCCTCGATCACTTCAAATCCTTTGTTGAGCAAGGTTGCGCTGTCGATCGTGATTTTTGCGCCCATTTGCCACGTGGGGTGTTTGAGCGCGTCTTTCGCCGTTACTTTTTCTAATTGTTCGGGCGTGTAGGCGTAAAACGGACCGCCGCTTGCCGTGATAATCAAACGCCTAAAAGGCGCGTCCGTACGGAAATTGAGCGCCTGCCAAAGTGCGGAATGTTCGCTGTCTACGGGCATTAAATCAACGCCCGCCGCCTTGATGTTTTCCATCACAAGTTCGCCGCCGCAAACGAGCGTTTCCTTGTTCGCAAGAGCGATATTTTTCTTCAATTCTACAGCTTTGAGCGAATATTTCAATCCCGCAAAACCCGTCGCCGCGACAAACGCAACGTCGCCGTAGGCAATCGCGTCTTCCGCAGCGCGTTCGCCGTAAGCGAATTTGACGCCTGCGGGAATTTTATCGACGATCTGTTTACCGATCTTTTCGTCCGCCAGCGCAGCATATTCGGGAAGAAATTCGTTTACCTGCTGTAAAAACAAGTCCGCAGACGAGTTCGCCACGATACTTTTGATTGTAAATTTGTCGGGATGACGGCGCACGACCGAGCAAACCTGCCGCCCGATAGACCCCGTCGAACCGATCAAGGACAACGTTTTCATAGGTATTCCTTAATAAATGAGATGTATGAACGCAAAGCAAATATATACGGCGATCGTCGCAAACAGCGTACCGTCGATACGGTCCAAAACGCCGCCGTGCCCGGGCATGATACTGCCCATATCTTTCAAACCGACCTTGCGTTTGATACTGCTTTCCACCAAATCGCCAAACGCCGTAGCCACCGCCGCAATCAACCCGATACCGATATACATGGGCAGGACAACCGCCATTTTATCAAACGAACCAACGCAAGCATTATAGATAAAATACAACGCTACCGCGCCGAGCATACCGCCGACAAGTCCGCCGATACCACCGATCACCGTCTTGTTCGGGCTTAAATTCGGCGCCATTTTTTTTGGGAATTTCCCTTTCATGTACCGCCCGAACAGATACGCGATCGAATCCGCGCAAGGGGATACCACGAAGATAAACAAAATCATAATGCGGGAATCGAGCGCAAATCTCGTCAATCTATCGCCGCCCGTTACGTGGTTGGTCAGCACCAACAAGCAAAGCAGCAGCGTGGGATATACCGCCGAGAACAGGGACAGTCCCAAACTTTCAAGCGTTACTTTTTCGTGCGCAATCACGAGCAAGGATAACAGCGCAAAGGCAAGCACCAACGCACATATACCGATCACCATCAACCCGTTGCCCCATTTCCACTCGCAAACCGCCACGGCAGGGATTGTTACCGCCGCAAACGCGTACACGATACCCTGTTCTGCCTTGGACGTCTTTTCTTTGACCGCGCGGATCATTTCAAACGTGCCGATCAACGCAAACGCGTAGATCAATACGTCGAAACAAAAATCGCCGTATGGCACGCCGTTTACCGTAGGCACAACAATTTTCAAGCAGAAAAACGCGACCAAAATCGCGATATAAATCGTACCCGATATTAAACGTATTTTCATAAGTATTTCTCCTTTTAAGGGAAACTTTTGTTACTACCGCCCTATCTTTAGAGCGGAATTTTTTATAAAAAACGCAAGGGCGGCGCTCACCGAAAACTTCGTTCATCGCATACCTGCCCCCGTCGTTTTTGTTATTTTGCTATTTTTTTATCTGTTCGTCCGTCTTTCCGAATCTGCGGGTACGGCGGGAAAATTCCACAATCGCCTTATCCAACTCTTTGTCCGAAAATTCTGGGAACATTTTCTCGGAAAAATACAGCTCGGCATACGCCGCTTGATAGAGCAAAAAGTTGGAAAGACGTATTTCCTTGCCCGTACGAATAATCAAATCGGGATCGGGGACTTCGCCCGTATAGAGTAGCTTTGCAAAACTCTCTTCCGTTACCTTTTCGCCCTTTTCCACCGCCGCGTTTACCGCATGCACGATCTCGTCGCGCGCACCGTATGCCACCGCAACGTTGATCCCCTTGCTTTCGAATTTCGCCGTATCTTCTTCCGATTTTCGCAAAATCCGCTGTACGTCGTCGGGCAGAAGGGAAACGTCCCCCACGGCGCGAAGTCGCACTCCGCGCGCGCATACGCGCTCCATATATTCTTTAAAATGGCCGCGAAACAGGTTAAACAGCCCTTCCAGCTCTTCCTGCGGGCGTTTTAAATTTTCGGTGGATAACGCGTAAACGGTGATGTAATCCACGCCTAGCTCAAAGGCGTGTTCCATCAGTCCGATCATGCGTTCCATACCTTGTTTATGCCCAAAAGAACGGGGCATCAAACGCTTTTTTGCCCAACGCCCGTTGCCGTCCATAATAATCGCTATATGACGGGGAATTTTGGTGTCCTTTGTTATTTTATTCTTCCCTAGCCCCACAATAGACCTCCCAAAGACACTTTACAACCAAATCTTGGCGTGCAAAACGCGCGCAAAGAAGTCTATTAAACGGACATCAGTTCCTTTTCTTTTGCGGAAATAATCGTTTCCAACTTGGACATATAACCCGAAATTGCCTTTTCCACGTCCGCTTCGCACCCGCTTGCTTCGTCTTCGGAAATTTCTTTCGCCGTCTTTGCCTTTTTGATTACGTCCATACCGTCGCGACGGTGGTTACGAACCGCAACTTTCGATTCTTCGCCCATCTTCTTCGCCTGCTTTACCAGCTCGCGACGGCGTTCTTCCGTCATGTCGGGAAATACCAAACGGATTACGTTGCCGTCGTTGGAAGGGTTCAACCCGATATTCGACTGCAAAATTGCCTTTTCCACCGCTTTTAACAGCGATTTATCCCAAAGGCTGATCTGCAGACATTTCGCATCCAGCGCGGAAACGTTGCCAAGTTCTACGAGTTTGCTCATGCCGCCGTAAGCTTCCACTTCCAAGCGGTCGAGAATACGGGGATTTGCTCTGCCCGTACGGATCGCGCCGTAATCTCTTTCCAACGCATTGATCGTATTTTCACATTTTTCTTCGAGTTCCAACATCATCTCTTCAATTTTTTCGTTTTCAATCATAATTCTTCTCCTTAAACTTTTATTTTATTATATGGAAATTATACGGAAATCATTGTGCCGAGTTGCTCGCCACAAACTGCGCGCACAATCGAATTTTCTTCGTTTAAGCCAAACGCCAACGTCGGAACGTCGTTTTCCATGCACATTGTCGCCGCCGTAAAATCAATCACTTTCAAGCCGCGGTTGATAATGTCCGCATATTTCAGAGATTCGTATTTCTTCGCGTCAGGGTTGGTTTTTGGATCGGAGTCGTAAATGCCGTCCACGTTCTTTGCCATCAGCAAAATATCTGCGCCGATCTCGCATGCACGCAACGCCGCCGCCGTATCCGTCGAACAGTAGGGATTCCCCGTGCCGCAGGCAAAAATAACGATTCTGCCCTGTTCGAAATGGCGTAACGCTTTGCGCAAGATAAAAGGCTCTGCCAAGGATACCATGCTCAACGCCGTCTGCACGCGTACGGGCACGCCGCGCTGTTCGATCGCATCCATCATTGCAAGCGAGTTCATAACCGTAGCAAGCATACCCATATGGTCGGCAGTTGTGCGGTCCATATTCGTACCCTGTCTGCCCCGCCAGAAATTACCGCCGCCGATTACGAGCCCAACCTGTACGCCCATGTTATGGAGCTGCACGATTTGATCGACCACAGGCGCAATAACTTCGTGGTTTAAACCAAAGCGCTGATCGCCGGCAAGCGCTTCCCCCGAAAGCTTTAACAAAATTCTTTTGTATTTAGGCTGCATGGATAGTTTTCCTCCTTATAAAAAGCCGTAATATTCTATCTTAAACATTATAGCATACTTTCGCAAAGAAATCTATACTATTTACAAAAAAAGTCAGCAAAACCGAAGAATTTTTTTCGACTTCTTTTGCAACGGTTACAAAAGAAAAACGTCCCGACCGTGATACAGTCGGAACGCTTGTTTTTTCTTTTTACAGAAACTTAGTTTTTCATAGCTGCAACTTGCTTTGCAACTTCTTCGCTAAGGTCTTCGCTCTTCTTTTCAAGACCTTCGCCCATTACAAAGAATGCGAATTTGTTGATGGACGTCTTTGCGCCGCTCAAAAGTTCTGCAATCTTCTTGGAATCGTCTTTGATGAAAGCCTGTTCGATAAGACAGTTTTCTTCGTAGAATTTCTTAATTCTACCCATAACCATCTTTTCAGCGATCGCTTCGGGCTTGCCTTCGTTCATCGCCTGCTGTTTCAAAACTTCCTTTTCCTTTTCAACGACTTCCGCGGAAACTTCATCCTTGGTAAGATAAGCGGGTTTCGTGAAAGCAATCTGCAACGTAATATCGTGCGCAACTGCCTTTGCGTCTTCCGTAGCTTCGCCGTTCATGTCGAGCATAACGCCGAGCTTGCCGCCAAGGTGAATGTAGCTTTCCAAGAAACCGTTCGATTCGTAGCGAACAAATCTTCTAACCGCGATCTTTTCACCGATTACCGCGATCTTACCCTTCAAATATTCTTCAACCGTGCTGCCGTCTGCAACTTTGCAACCAAGCAACGTTTCTACGTCTGCAGGGTTGCATTTTACAACAACCTTTGCACATTCGTTTGCGATTTCCAAGAACTGAGGGTTCTTTGCAACGAAGTCGGATTCGCAGTTGAGCTCGATCAATACGCCTACGCTACCTTCTACGTAGCAAGCAACGATACCTTCCGCCGCGATACGGGACGCTTTCTTGTCAGCCTTTGCGATACCTCTTTCACGAAGAAGATCAGCCGCTTTGTTCATGTCGCCGTCAGCGTCGGTAAGTGCCTTTTTGCAGTCCATAACGCCTGCGCCCGTCTTTTCGCGGAGCGCCATTACGTCTTTTGCCGAAATTGCCATAATTGTTTTCTCCTTATTTTATAATTTCGAAGAACGGACGAACGCGCCCGTTCGGGTATTGTCAAAACTTACGCGTTTTCTTCTGCTGCTGCAACCACTTCTTCAATGGATTCGGGAGCAGCCGTTTCTTCTTCCGCTACGGGAGCAACAAGAGCTTCTTCGCCCTGGTTTGCTTCGATAACCGCGTTTGCGATTATGGACGAGATCAACTTGATTGCGCGGATTGCGTCGTCGTTACCGGGGATAACGTAATCGATTTCGTCGGGATCGCAGTTGGTATCAGTGATTGCAACGATCTTGATACCAAGCTTCTTCGCTTCTTTGATCGCAATATCTTCGTTGTGGGGGTCAACCACGAACATAACGCCGGGCATAGCCTTCATCGCCTTGATACCGTTCAAGTTTGCCTGCAATTTGCCCATTTCTTTCTTCAAAAGGATAACTTCTTTCTTGGGAAGATGTTCAAAATCGCCGTTTGCTTCCATCGCTTCGAGCTTTTCAAGGTATTCTACGCGGCTTCTCATCGTCTTAAAGTTCGTCAAGCAACCACCCAACCAACGGTTGTTTACGTAGTACTGACCGCAACGTTCCGCTTCTTCCTTGATTGCGTCCTGCGCCTGTTTCTTCGTACCTACGAAGAGTACCGTCTTGCCCGCTTTTACGCTGTCGCATACGAAAGAGTATGCTTCTTCGATCAAGTTCGCGGTGAGCTGCAAGTCGATAATGTGAATGTCGTTTCTTGCCGCGAAGATGTACTTCTTCATTTTGGGATTCCACTTTCTGGTCTGATGACCGAAGTGAACGCCTGCTTCCAAGAGCTGTTTCATAGTGATAACTGCCATAATTCAAACCTCCGTTTTTCCTCCCCGCCACGTGTTGGCTCGTAATGACGTCCGCATTAAAAGATTTTACGGACACGGATTACGCACAATGAACGAGTGTGAATTTTCAGCTTTACTATTTTAGCACAAAGCGCAAGAGAACGCAACTCATTTTATACCAAAATCAGGGATTTTTTTGTTTTTGCGCTCTTTTTTCCCGATATTAGAAATATCGAAAAAGGTATTCTTCCCAAGAATATCTTTTTGAAAGGCGCATTGCGCTCTATATCGCGCTTTCAGCGCGCGAAATAACCGCGCTCTCCCCAGCCCTTCTATCGCTTGCGCATAATACAATATCATTAAATCGACTTGGTCTATCCTTTGCGCCAAATCCCAAAGCACACGCATTTTTTCTTCTAAAAGCTCTTTGGTCGTTCCCTTTTCCCAGCAAACGTAATGATAACGCCGAATATCTCTTTCGTATTGTTGAAACAATCGTATAAGTTCAGGATTATTAGGAAAAGTTTTTTCTATTTCTTTTATTCTTTCTTCCATACTTTGTTCCGTCCTTTGACACGCCCCGTGTCTTTTATATTATAAGACACGATTTGTGTCAAGTCAAGTATTTTTGACACGAATTGTGTTAAAATAAGGACATGAAGAATTTTGCGACAAAATTAAAGGAAGTGCGAGAACAAAGCGGTGTTTCGCAAAAGAAAATTGCCGAATATTTGGGTATTACCCGTTCGGCGTATTCAAATTACGAACAAGGCATACGAGAACCGTCTTTGGATATGTTTCAAAAAATTTGTCAGTTTTTCGACGTAAAAGCCGAATATTTTTGGGAGTAAGACCATAAATAGAACGCCCTGCGGAAACCTTTCCGCAGGGCGTATACTTTTTATATTCGATCCTTACAAAGGAAAAATCATTTGTCCGTTGCCAAAGTCAAACAATTCCCCATCCAACGTGCAATTGGCTGCGGTAAAATTAAACGCCGTCGTTGCTTGATCGGATTCGTAAAATCCGTCCACGCCCTCCAACGAATCTTTCGCCCACTCCGCGCAGTTTTCAATCTCGCAATTTTTAAAGGAAATGGTTGTCGTGGAAATTTCCTGCGCAATATCGATAGCAATTGCAGGTTTTTTGCTGAGATTGTCAAACACGCAGTTTTCAACCGATACGTTGACCACGTCCATACCCGCAATTTCATGCACCTTTAACCCACGATACCCTGTAAACGTGCAACCGTCGAATTTTGCCGAGCCGTCCGCAATCCAAACGCTGTATTGATCGATTGCAATCGATCGGATTTCACACCCGATAAACTCCGCCTCGGCGTCGCTGCGCAGCTGAATGGAACAATCAAACGTGCAATTTTCAAAACGCACTTTGCCGCCAAATTCCGCATAATTAGGGCGGTAGTAATTGTCTTCAAACGCACGCGTTTCATTTTTGATCGTTAAATTTTTAAAGATCAACGTCCCGCCGTTTGCCTGCGCAATACCGCCGCCATCGCCGACAATCGTCAGCTTTCTGTTAAAATCTGCGCCACCGTCCACCGTGAATACGTTTTGTTCGCTATGTGCCCCCAAATAAATAGGCGAATCCGTCGAAAGGGATTTGATCGTCACGTCTTTGCCCGTATTGTAGGTCACTTCGCCCACTCTACCGGAAAAATATTCCGTCAACTCGGCGGGGGACGCATAATCGGGTATAAACTCTTCTTCAAAGCTGTCTTCGATACTTTCTTCCGCCGAACTTTCTTCTTCGGTCGAGCCGTCTTCGATACTTTCTTCTGCC
>JAZSJN010000015.1:0-3509 GCA_045534315.1 Candidatus Scatosoma sp. | reverse complement strand
CCACTTAACCCTTTCCGTTTCGCTTGGAAATACAGACTATCGAAAGCAATATCAAAAGCCGTATTCGCAGGCTTTTTAGGCGGTCGTTTCCCTTTGCTACGCACAATCCGCGTGGCTACGGGATGGCTCCCATCGTGATATATTTTATACATGTGTCTTTCCGCAAACGAATTATCTCTTCTATAATCCGCTGGTATTAAATATGGTTTCATTGTTTTACCCCCTCACTATATAAATGCACATTTTTTTGCCGTTTGGTCCGTTTTTTATGAATGTTTCACAATATTTTCATTTCCCCACACTATATAAACGGACATCTTTTTGCCGTTTGGTCCGCATTGTTGAAATTTTTTATCCTTCCCACACTATTTAATTAGAGTTTTTTACCCATTTTGCAACCAAAATTAAAAAAATATTTCCCTGTTTTTTGCCTTGGCGTTGTGGCTATTCTCGCATAGCCCAAACCAAACGTCAACGGACAAAAACTTTTGACTTTATATGACAATAGCCGAGCATTCCCTGCTCGGCTATTTTTTTATGCTCTTTACAAAACTTTTTGTCTGCATTTCCCTTTTCGTTGACTTTTGGAAACTCGTTCAATCCATACCTGCCCCTCCATTTCACTTTTTAGGGATATAGAGCAGTCATTTATTAAAGACGAAAAGATTTCCTACTTGGGTGCAGCGTCACGCTGCTTTGGGCTATGCGTTCTTGCCCCTGCCGCTCGCGGCAAATAAAAAACTTGGAGGTATCCTCAATGCTTTATCACTCTCAAAACCCTTATAACGTATTATCCGAAACCATCTCTTTCGAGAACGTACAAAAAATGGGTGAAATGATTACACTCAAAACTCTGCGCGGTAGATATGCGCTTGCACGCCACAGCTTGGAACGGCTCTACGTCGGCTTTGTCAAAGATTTAGACGAACGTAATAACCCCACGCACATATTTTCAGACGGGTATGACCTTGTGCAGACTGCCGTTTGTTTTCTTCTTGGTTTTGTCGGAAAAAGCCTAAACGACGTCTATACCGTGAAAAACGGAAACGTTATTACCATTAAGAAAGCTACTTATACCTTGGTTGGAAGATATATCGATAGAATTCGCAGAAACGTTAACCGCGCCCGTGATATCAATGATTATACCGAAGAATTGTCCGTAGAAATCGACGCGTATCAAGAAAAGGATTATGCAGACGTGGATAACACCATTGAACGTATGGGTTTGAGCCCTTGTGAAAATGAAGTCTTAAATTGCTATATGGCAGGGCTGGGCGGCGTGGAAATCGCAGAAATGCTGAACGTTGACCGCGTGACTGTCTGGCGCAGAAGACAACGCGTACAAGTCAAATACAAAGCGTTGTTTCATTTATTTTAAACTTTTTTTACAAAAATGTGAGCCAAAAGCCTTTTTTGCGTGCACTTTAAGGGTAGAGACAAAATTTATATAAAATTTTTCCGCCAAAAACGGACCAACCCCCATTTTTTTGTCCGTTTTAATAGTAGAGACAAAAAAATAATCCGCCAAAAGCGGACCAAACGACGTTTTTTTGCACCTTTTAATAGTAGAGAACAAAAAAATAATCCGTAAAAAGCGGACCATTTCACTACTTTTACTCTAATCGTATAGCGTAAGAAAATATTGATAAAACAAAAATCTTCCATTTAGGTTGCATTTTATCTATTTTTTCCTAATTAAACGGTATAAGGAAAATCACGGCAAAAGTGAACGCGTTTATGCTTCCCGACGGGGAAGTTGACCTAATTTTTCTATAAGGAGGACAATGACCAATCAAGAATTAAAAATATCTGCTACTTACATCAAAAAACTCGCGTCTTTTTCCGACGCGGAAGATAGAATTTCACTTTACTTAGACAGTCTTTTTGCAACTCAACCGCAAAAGGACATTTTTAACAAACCTGAAAACAGCAATTCTACCGCTGTTTCCTCGCTATTGCAGTTTACACAAAAGGAGATAACACTTATGCCAAAATCATTTAGAAAAGAATTTCGTGCAGATGGATGCACTGCCCACGTACGCAAACGTAAATGCGGAAAAAATAGCTACACGTACGATATCCGTTATAAGAAAAACGGCTATAATATTTCCGTTACAAATAAGAATTTAGAAACCGCTAAAAAACTCTTTATTGAAAAGCTAAAAACAGCAAAACCCATTGTGAAAAAAGTCACACCTTTTTCCACTTTACATACCTTCACCGTTTATTACTTTGAGAAGTTCCGTTTACCCAAAGTTTCCACTCTAACTTATAACGCTGATTGGCATCGATATAAAAATTATATTCAGCCTGTCTTCGGTGACAAACAATTCAATGATATCACCCCCGAACATTGCCAAAACCTTATTGACGAAATTACCGCGCAAGGCAAAGGAAAAACAGCAGAAGAAATCTATTCTCTTCTTTCCATCATTTTCAAAGGCGCAATCGCCCACGGACTTATGGATAAAAATCCCCTTGTCCTTGTTGTTAAACTTAAACACGAGGGCAAACACGGTACAGCGCTTACAAAAGACGAAAAAAGGCTTTTATTGGACGCTTATCCAAACACAAAATACCAAACCGTATTTGCGCTCGCCCTTTATACGGGACTTCGTCCTAACGAATATAACACCGCTAAAATCGAAGGGAATTTTATCGTTGCCGTCAACTCGAAACGTAAAAATAAACGCGTGGAATATAAGAAAATCCCCATCACGCCGATGTTAAAACCGTACGTTCAGGGGATTGATTCTTTTGAAGATATTAACCGCGACGTTATTCGTGAAAAATTCAAAGCCGTTCTGCCCAATCACATTCTCTACGATATGCGTACCACCTTTTACAGTCGCTTAAAAGAATGTGGGATTGCCGACGCGGCTCGCGACGAGTTCGTTGGACACTCGCTTGGCGCACTCGGAAATGCCTATACCGACCTTTCTGATGAGTACCTTTTAAAGGAAGGCGCTAAATTCAAGTATTAAATGTGATTTACTGTCCAAAACGCTGTCCAAAATCGCAAAATAAAACGGAAAAATCGCTAAAAATCATACATTTATGCAAGCAAAAAGGCATTTATGCAATGATTTTTTGCATAAATGCCAGATGCTGGTGACCCGTACGGGACTCGAACCCATGTTACCACCGTGAAAGGGTGGTGTCTTAACCGCTTGACCAACGGGCCATATTTAATTTACTGTGGTAGTATAACATTTTTTTTTAACCTTGTCAATTGATTATTACCACTTTTTATGAAAAAATTCTTATCTTTTTTTCGTTCTCTGTTCACGCGAGCGTGAACACCCGATTACCGCGGGTTTTCTCGCATTCCGCGCCGCAAACAAAAACACAGCACACCGTTTTGGTGCTGGGGCGAAGTGGTTTTGGTGGCAAAACCATCAAAGCGTCGCGCCGCCGATATATCCCACGCTTACAATCTCTCTCCCATCTGCGGACGGCACTCGCGCGAACAAGAGATTACCGCGGGTTTTCTCACATTCCGCGCCCCA
>JAZSJN010000073.1:0-3470 GCA_045534315.1 Candidatus Scatosoma sp. | reverse complement strand
TCCCGTCATTTTACCAAGAACTTCCCCTTTCATACCGTCCAAGGAATAGTCATTGACCTGCTGACGCCATAACGTTTGCTTATATTTCCGCAGAGAAAGTAAGATCAACATAATTGTAAATTCCGCCACCGAATCAGGGGGATAACTGGAATTGCACACCTTGATTCCATGCTCTTTTGCCGCCAAGAGATCGATGTGATTATACCCGACGGTACGCGTGGAAAAATAACGTATGCCCTTTTGCGCAAGCGCCGCCATCAACTCCGCGTTCGCGTTCACCTTACCCAAACTAGATACGCCGTCACACCCTTCGCAATATTCCAAAGTTTCAAGCGAGATCGGCTCCGTCGTCACCGTATAGTCAAACCCTAGTTCTTTGCTCATTTTTTCAAGCATGGCGCGTTCCGCTTCCCAAATCCCGTACACCGCAAATTTCATGTTTTTTCTCCACTCGTATTTTTAAACGTACTACCCAAAAGCGTGATTTTTTTATAGGCAATTGCATATACTAATCACAGCATTTAAATTATTATAACATGTTTTTAAAGTTTTGTAAACGGTCTTTCAGCCTTTTTTCTTTTCTCACACTTTTTTCTTTTTGTACCCAATCTTCACTTTTTACCACTTTTCCACAAATAATCTTTCATTTTGCATACTTTTTTTACAAAATACGACAGAGATATTTGACATAACAAAGCAAAACTGCTATAATTTTATAAAAGTAATATTGTCGATTTATTCTACATATATATAAAGAAAATGTGGAATATTTAAACCTTTTGGGTATATTTATGAGTAACGCAAAAAAAATCGCAATCGTAACAGACAGTAATAGCGGCATCACCCCCGAAGCGGCGAAAGAACTCGGTGTTTTTGTTGTTCCCATGCCTTTTTTGATCAACGGAGATCCCTATTTTGAAAACATCAATCTCAGTCAAGAGGAATTTTACGTTTTGCTTGCAAACCAAGCAAGCGTATCCACTTCGCAACCTAGTCCTGGCGATCTTACAGAGCTTTGGGATAACATTTTGCAAGACCACGACGAGCTGGTACATATCCCTATGTCTTCCGGACTCAGCCAATCTTGCGCAACCGCAATGAGCTTGGCGCAGGATTATAATGGAAAAGTACACGTCGTTGACAACCATCGCATCTCTGTTACGCAAAAAGAGAGCGTTTGTGATGCGCTGAAATTGCGCGAAATGGGCAAATCGGCAATAGAAATTAAGGAATATTTAGAACAAACTGCGATATCCTCGTCCATTTATATCGCGGTAGATACTATGAAATACCTGAAAAAGGGCGGGCGCGTAACCCCCGCCGCAGCGATGATCGGTACGATATTAAAATTGAAGCCGATCTTGCAAATCCACGGCGAACGTTTGGATAAATACGCCCTTGCCCGCGGCTCTGTAAAAGCGAAGGAAACCTTAAAATCAGCATTAAAAAACGATCTGGAAACGACGTTTGCGAAATATGTAGAGATGGGTGAAATGACCATTTCTCTTGCCTATACCGATAATCGGGACGAAGTAATGCAATTTGCGGAAGAGATCAAAACTATGTTCCCGAATATCCCCTTCCGTTTCTGTGAGCCTTTATCTCTCAGCGTCGCCTGCCATATCGGCACGGGCGCAATTGGGTTAACCTGTACAAGAATTTTAAAATAATTTTATTCGCATATAATTTACGCACGCAATCATCTTGATTGCGTGCGTTTTGTTATAAGATTTATTTATATCAAACTTTGGGTTTTTGTAACGAAGACAATATTACCACCAACCCGTATACTCCGAATCATCTAAGCCGTCATTTTTACTTTCCGAAATTTCTTCGCTATCTTCCGACACGACTTCGGACGAGCTTTCCGTTTCGCTATCTTCTTCGGAACTACTTACTTCTTCGCTTTCGCTATCTGAAACTTCTTCGCTATCTTCCGATACGACTTCGGACGAACTTTCCGTTTCGCTTTCTTCTTCACTTACGGAACTGCTCACGTTTTCGCTCTCGCTTTCCGAAACTTCTTCGCTTTCTTCTTCGGAACTACTTATTTCTTCACTCTCGCTTTCCGAAATTTCTTCGCTTTCATCCGATACGACTTCGGACGAGCTTTCCGTTTCGCTTTCTTCTTTGCTTACGGAATTGCTTATTTCTTCACTTGCACTTTCCGAAATCTCTTCGTCACCAATTGAGCTACTGATTTCTTCCGAAGAAACGGCAGAATTCGAAATCGAACTTGTTTCCCCCGAAGAAGGCTTCTTTTTTCCACAAGCGACAAATACCGACGCGCTGATAACCAAACTAAATAATAAAATCAGAAATTTTTTCATAAAAACCCCTAAGAGCAACAATTATATATTTTTCTACTTTTATTTTATCATATTTGCCGATACTCGTCAAGCGTTTTTCAGCCTATCTCTTTTACTAACTTATCCCAGCGCAACGTCTAATACCATCATCAACACAAAACCAATCGCCGCCGCAAGCGCGCCAGGGGAAAAACGTTTAGAAATATCCTTTTTTTGCGCGGGCAATAGTTCGTCTACGACCACAAAAAACATTGTGCCCGCCGAAAAAGCCAATAACCACGGCTGCAAAAAAGCAATTTGCGAGGATAAAATATAGCCTAATACAGCAAATATCGGCTCGGGTAAACCATTGAGTACACCGTATAAAAAAGCTTTTATCTTGCTTTTGCTTGCCGAAAGCGGCAGAGCTATCGCTGCCCCTTCGGGGAAATTCTGCACGCCGATCCCAATGGAAAGCATCAACGCCGTCATATATGCAGCGGGCGTATTTATGATACGTGCGGCGCCAAATGCAAACCCTACGGCAAGCCCCTCGGGGATATTGTGCAACGCCACCGCTAAAAACATTTTTTGATTTTGCCTGTCAAACGCGGCTTTTAAATCTGCATTTTTTCCTTTTTTATCTCTTATAAAAGCGATAATCACGTCTAAAACTATTAAAAATGCACACCCAAACAAGAAACTTACCGTTATGGGAATAAACGAAAATTTACCCCATTTTGGCGTTATTTGTTCAAACGCAGGCAACAAAAGCGACCAAATGGAAGCGGAAAGCATGATCCCCGATGCAAAACCGAAAAAGATTGTCGTCCATTTTTCGGATATTTTTCCCCGAAAACAAAAAACGAGCGCAGCCCCCAGCGCCGTCATAAAAAATATAAAACCAAACCCAAAAGCCGTCATCCAAGCATATTTCATATTCCTTAGTTTTTCCTTTGAATATCGTAGAATAAACCGTTTTCACAGTTATCCCCACTATTCAATATACGGAAAAAGCAAACAAAAAGACACACGGATTTTTCCGCTTTTCAGGTGAAAAAAACAAAAAAGAAAGCCTCGTTATTGCTAACAAGACTTTCAGTTGAAAAGCGGCGATTACCTATCCTCCCGGCGGTTAACCGCAAGTACTTTCGGCGTAAAAGAGCTTAACTTCTGTGTTCG
>JAZSJN010000184.1:0-8937 GCA_045534315.1 Candidatus Scatosoma sp. | reverse complement strand
AGGTTGGGGCTGATACATGGTCATTACGACGCTACCTACGAACAACCCTTTGCTCTTAAAGATGTCGATAAGACGGATTACGTCCGCGTCGTAGGTGATCCCAAGGTCGCTGCGGTATTTATTTTTTACAATGTCTTTCGCGCTGATGACCACCAAAATTTCTGCGATCGAACGGAGCTTTAACAGCATTTTGATTTTGCTGTCTGGTTCAAAACCGGGCAAGACGCGGGACGCGTGATAATCGTCAAAAAGTTTGCCGCCGAATTCCAAATACAACTTATCCCCGAAGGAATTGATACGTTCCTGTATTTTTTCGGACTGCAAAGACAAATATTTTTTGTTGTCAAACCCGATTTTGTTCATAAAATTTCTCCTTTGTGGTTTCGCTGAACTCTATCCTTTATATTGTACCACAATCAAACGGAAAAAGTCAATGGTAAAACGAAAAATATCCGCCGTTTAAACGGATTTTTTTTATTATATAAAAACCGCCCTTTGTCGGGGCGGCTTTTTCAAGACGTTTTCACTAATCAAATTTTCTTTTTCAATTCGCGTACGGCGTTGTTTAAGAAAAATTCTGCTGTCGTGCCCTTGCGAATCAGTTGCAGTGCTTCTTCGGGTGTGCACCAACGCGCTTCCGCAATTTCGTTTTCTGCAATTTTAAGCGCCTTATCTTCCACGACTACGATAAAATTCAGCATTAAAACTTCTTTTTTTGCGTGATAGCGCGACGACATATATTTTGCCTTGACTACGTCCAAGCCCAACTCTTCCTTGATTTCGCGGGGGATCGTCTTTTCGGCGTTTTCGCCTTTTTTAATATAGCCTGCAAACAGGATAAAATCCTCGTCGTTGACGTGTCTTGCCAACAGAATTTTATCTTGCGCGCGGTTCGTTACCACCATCGATACGGCGATGGGGAATTGGGGGAACATATACGATTGACATTTTTCACAATAGGGAATTAAACCTTCGTTTTCACAAAAACGCAGGGTTGTTTTTTCACCACATTCTCTACAATACATAAAAACTCCTTTTTAAAGCGACAAGATTTTGCGCCCATTTTCTTTATTCTCTTATATAATACCCCTTTTTTTGCCGATTGTCAATACTCAACTAAAAATTTTTTGCCCTTTTTTATAAGTATTTTTAATACTTTGTATAAAAAAATCCTAAAAAATCCCACGAACTTTTTTTGTTTCAACGCTTGAAAATCGTAGGGGTATATGTTATAATGATACTCGAAAAGCCGCTTTGACGGCAAAAGCCAATTTTTGAGGTATAAAAAATGTCTATCCGAATCGGTATTTACGGCTACGGCAATCTCGGTCGTGGCGTGGAACAGGCAATTGCACAAAATCCCGATATGACGGCGGTGGGGGTGTTTACTCGCCGTGCGCCCGACAGCGTAAAGACGTTGACGGGTATTCCCGTTTTTGCAGCGGACGACGCGCTGAATATGCAGGATAACATTGACGTTATGATTATCTGTGGCGGTAGCGCGACCGATCTGCCTAAGCAAACGCCTGCTCTTGCGCAACATTTCAACGTCGTGGACAGCTTTGACACACATGCAAAAATTCCCGCGCACGTGGCAGCCGTACAAAAAGAGGCGGAACAGGCGAAAAAGACGGCGATCGTGTCTGCGGGTTGGGATCCTGGTATGTTTTCGATTGCGCGTTTGTACGCCGATTCGATTTTGCCCGATGGCAAGGATTATACCTTCTGGGGGAAGGGCGTTAGTCAAGGACATTCGGATGCGATCCGCCGTATCGACGGCGTGGAGGACGCGCGGCAATACACGATCCCCATGAAGGACGCGTTGAACGCGGTACGTAGTGGGGCTACGCCCGATTTGACGACCGCACAAAAACACGAAAGAGAGTGTTTCGTCGTGGCAAAAGCGGGCGCGGATTTGGCAAGAATTGAAAACGAAATCAAGAGTATGCCGAACTATTTTGCGGACTATCATACCACCGTACATTTTATCACGAAAGAGGAAATGCAAGAAAATCACAGTGGTTTGCCCCACGGCGGAGCGGTGATCCGCAACGGCATAACAGGTATCGAAAAACAGAACAAACACGTGGTCGAATTTTCGTTAAAGCTCGACTCAAATCCCGAATTTACGGCGTCCGTTTTGGTGGCGTGTGCGCGCGCGGTGAGCCGATTGAACGCGCAAGGGGAATACGGTTGCAAGACCATGCTGGACGTGCCTCCCGCATACCTTTCTGCAAAGTCGAGGGAGGACTTGATTGCGACGCTGCTATAACCCTGTTATAAAATATAAAAAAATATTTATAAAATTTTTAACAAAAGCTTGACAAGGGATAAAAAAGTGGTATAATAGGCTTATCAATCCAAATTTTGGTTGAAAAAGTTTAAAAATCTAATATATAAAAGGAGCATTTTATGAAGAAATTAGGTTTAGTTGTTGGTTCGTTAGTGCTTGCTACGATCGGTGGCGTTTACGCAAACTGGGTATATCTTACCGATACGAACATTAACATAAATCACCGTGTTGCAGCATTCGGTATGACCGACATTACAAGCGGTGTTGCGCAGGTTGGTTCGTATACGGTAGAAGACAATATCGGCACGTTTGAAATCGATCAGAAAGATACGGTTACCCCCGATTACACGGCGGTATTGTTAAGACAGTACGATACAGGTTCTGCGCCCCAGATCACAATCACGTTCACCACGCAGGTCGGTGCGTCGGAAGTGATTCAAGAAAACGGTATCGAAACATACGTATACTTTGGGTTCTCTACGATGCCTACATATGACGATCCCACGACGGACGCGGTAGAAGCGGATGAAATTTTCAACGTAACGTATGATATTGACAATTACATTACGATCGGCTGCGCAAACGATCCCAGCGCAACCTATAAGTGGAGTGCAACGGGCACAGAAGGCGTTCTTTCTGTAACGTTGAATATTTCGGAAGAAGATTTGATCACGTTGAATACTTTCGTCTTGGATTCGATTGAAAAGAACCAAGCGTTTGAAGATGCTCTTAGCGAATTTAATATTTGGGTAACTTCGAAAGTCCCCGGGACGGTTTAATATTTAATAGAGTTTGATAGATTTGGTTGCACGCGCGGTTGATTTTTTCAATCGTGCGTTGTGGCGTATTCTTAAAATAAACATTTTTTGCGTCTCGGTTAACTTAAAAACAAGCCGTATCCCACGCAAAAATTGCGTGGGATCGCTTTTATTGTAATTATGTGCCGTCTAAGACGGCTATAAAAGAGAATAAGACATGAGCAAATTCGAGCTGTACATTTTTACCTTGTGCTTGATCGTGTTCGTACTTCTTACCGTGATATTTACGGCTTTTGTCGTGTGTTTGGTAAGAATGTATTTGAAGATGACGAAAGCTGGGGTAAATGATGAAAAAATAAAAAAAGAGTACTTGAAAGAGCAAGGGAAAAAGCCGTCTATATTCGGTCAGATTATAGATAAGGCGGTTCTTGTTCTTTGTTGTGCTGTCCTTTTTGTTATGTTCGGGTTTGGTTTGTTTGTATCCGCAGGGGAAGGCAAAACCGTAGGGCGTATGCCCGTTTTAAACGTTGTGCAAAGCGGCAGTATGTCTTACGTCAACGAGAACCATAAATATATCAAGCCCGGACGGGTGGACAACCAAATGCAGATGTTCGATTTGATTTTCGTTGATAAACTGCCCAAGGAAGAAGATTTAAAGGTAAACGACGTCGTTGTTTATGAAACGGACGGCGCTTTAATCATTCACAGAATCGTGGGGATAGAAGCTCCCAATAAACAGCATCCCGAAGAAACGTATTTCTTGTTGCAAGGCGACGCGAACGAAATACCGGATAAATTCCCCGTGCGTTATAATCAAATGAAAGGGATTTATAGGGGCCACCGTATACCTTTCGTCGGCAGTTTCGTTCTGTTTATGCAATCGCCCGCAGGGTATTTGTGCGTTTTGTTGGTTGTCTTTGCGTTGATAGCAACGCCTATGGCGGAAAAGAAAATTAAAACAGCCAAAGCGAATAGGCTGCTTGCGATGGGGATTTTGGGTGGTGAGCAACTCCAAGAAACGGCAGTTGCGCAAAGTGACGATTCGGTTGATCCTACCATCGGTGAAGAAGTTCCTGCATTAGATCGTGGCGTACGCTTTGCGTCCTTTAAAAAGGCAAAGTCGTTCTCCTATAAATTAAGAACGGCAGAACCCGTTTTGAAGGATCGTTATAAAAAGATTGTGCAGGAACTCAATAAAATCCCGAAAATTAGGGTAATCCGCAGTAAAAAAGGCGAAACCTATCGCAGCGGTAACAACGGAATTTGTAAGCTTGTAATTCGCGGGAAAACGCTGAACGTATATTTTGCGCTCAATCCAAACGATTATCAAAACACGAAATATATTTATCAAGACGTATCGTCAAGCAAGACGTATGAACGGTATGCAATGCGCATGAAATTGACGTCGGACAGGCAGGTCAAATGGGCGATCGAACTGCTGGCAGATTTGACGAGCCAAAAAGGATTGATAAGAGAGGTGACAGGCAATGTTTAAATCAATGCGCTGGATATGCTCTCTCGTCGTTTTGATCGTGGGGGTGCTTTCCATCGGCGGCGCGTATGCCGTGTGGTCGTACCCGACGAATAGAGTAGACGATTATCAGATTCAAAAAAATATCAAGGTAAACCTTTTCGAGTTTATCGAAGGGGACAACGACATGGTCATGGGCGAAGCCGTGGTTGCGGAAAGACTTGTCGCCGAAATCAATAAAATGAACGACGATGCTTCGACGACGACGTTGGACGAAATCACCGAAGATCGAAAGGATAAGGGCGGTTGGTTTGGAACGATCAATGAACTTGCCGCTGATGATCCCGACGACGTAGGGGAGCGTTTAAGAAAACTTTTGGGGTTGGAAGAGTTTCCCGAATTGACCGTGATTATCAAATTTACAAACAGCGGATCGGGATACGAGTTGTTTACGACGCGCGTGGACGTTGACGCCAAGGACGAAAACGGCAATTATATTATTCCGGAAAAGGAATTTGAAAACGAAACGACGTTTATCTATCCCGTAAACAGAACGATCTTTAAAAGGGGTACGGACGGAGATTACGTGGTGGATCAAGCTACCGTTGGGTATTCGAGAGCAATTTATTATTACGAAACGCCTACGCAACAGTCAACGACGCGTTGTTACGACGTTACCATGTGGGCGGAAGGTAATTCTTTTGCGACCGCGGTAGAAATGGAAAACAGCATTATCGGCAAGGAAATCACCGTGCAAAATATCGACCAAACGAAGGAAGTGTATTTCAAATTCACGGTTGGCGGTTGGGGCGGTGCAAGTACGGGCGTGTATAAGGTTGCGACTGCGACCGAAGGCTTGACGGCGAATATTTATAACAGCAACAGGCAAGACGTAACGGGCAACCGATTGACGAGCGGTACGTATTATTTAAAATTGACGTATGCAACGGACGGCAAACCGGAAGATTTCAAATTTACCCTTTCTACGTAATCACAATTGCATACAATCGAGAGCAGACGGCAATATATTTGTTCGTCTGCTTTTTACGTCATAAAAAAAGGTGACAGAAAAAAAGCGGATTTTTTTGTCTTGCCTATATTAAGCACTTGAAAAAAAGAAAAAAATCATATATAATGTAAAAGGAAAATTTTGCGCAAGAGCCCTTTTTCCAAGCGAAAGACCGTTGTGAAAAAGGGGAAAGATACCAAAAGGGAAAGATTATGAATTATTCAGCTTTTGACGGAAAAAAATTATTTATAAATTTGGCACGTTTTGCGGTGTATATGGCGCTAATTATCATTACGCCCTTTTTTGCGGACATGACGTCGCCTTGGTTTGTCCAAATTTCCTACGACCAGCTCACGCCGTTTTTCGTGGATATTGTATTGACGCTGTTATGGCTGATCGAAATCGGGATCGTCGTTGCGATCGAACGGAGTATTAAACGCAAACGCGCGCAGAAAGCTGCCGCAACGCAGCAGGAAGATTGCATGCACAAAGCGGACGCAAGCGAAGAGAACCAAGAACTGTGCGAAAAAAAGACGAAAAAGGTAAAGAAAGAACGAAAAGAAATTTCCGTATTGCCTTTGAAAAACCTTTTGATTATCGTGGGGATCATACTCGGCTGTTTAATCGTGGTGGGTTTTCAGATCGGTTTGGAAGTAAAACCGTTCTACGATATGGCGGATAGAGTAACTTCTGCATACGCATATCTCAATAATCTTGGTCCTATCATCATGGCTGTGGCGAAATGTCTTTGGATTATTTTGATCTTAAAAGCGGCGCTTGCCATGGGTGAGGCTGTCTTCGGCATTATGGACGACAAAAAAATACAAACTTGTCTGATTTGGGGATTTGCGACGTTGGTGCTGTTAATTTTCGGTTTGTATGATATTCTTTTCTTTGGAAATAAATACGCGCTTACCTACGTGCTGTTTTATCTGCTCTTTCCGTTGCTGTATGCGTTGGCGCAAAAGAGCGACGGCAAGTACTATTTAATTATTTTGTTTATCTACATTTTCTAAAGGGGGACGAAAAATGAAAGACGTTGAAAATAAAAAACAGAATAAATTTTTCGAAGCGCTTTGGAAATGGTCGAAAGATAATCGCTATTTTCTGTTATTCGTGTTGTTCACGGCGATTATGGAAATGACGACGGTTTTCTTTTTGGACGGAAACCCGTTTATGTCCCGTCCTTTCCTTTCTTGGGGCTTGTTGGCGTTTTTGGGCGGTTTGATATTGCTTATTCCCTCCCGCCGCGTGCAAGTGATCGTCTTTTCCACGCTGCTGATCTTGCAGTTTGCGCTCCAAATCGTATTTTCGGTCATTTTTGATTTGACCGAACAGTATTTCGAATACGAAATGCTCAACCTTAAAAACGACGCGTTTGGTACGTTGGAAAACATTCCCATTCGTTTTGGGTTGTTTTTTATCGGCATCATTCTTTGTATCGTATACGTGATCGTGGGTTTGCGCGGTACAAGGGAAAGACCGAAATTTAAAGCGGACAAAAAATCGGTGTTTATAAAAATTGGCGCGGCGGCGGTAGGCGTAGCGACCATTTTCACGTCCTTCTTCTGCTATTATCCCCGCAATATCAACCGTTACGAGCAAATGATTGATGGTAAAACGAAAAGCTCGTATTCTGCGTACGGCGTTACGGGCAACCTGCTCGGCGAATTTATAGGCGCAATGTTCCCGGATAAGAGCACCATAACGGACGAAGACATCGAGAAGTTTATCTATGACGAAAACGCCGTATGGCAGGGCAGTAAATACTTTGGGGTTTCCCAAGGCAATAACGTGATTACGATTTTGGGCGAAACGTTGGAATGGTTCTCGTTTATGGTGGACGAAACCAAATATCCCAACGCGTTGAAACTGACCGACGAAGAAATGAAAACGCTCTTCCCGACCATGACGAAATTCATGGGGGATAGCGTAAAAATGACGAATTTCCATTCCCGCGAAAAGACGGACATTTCCGAAACGCTGAGTATTATGGGCAGTTATCCGACGACGGCGTATATCAACTACGACTATTACGATAACGCCATGCCGCTCACGATCTCTAACATTTTAAAAACGATGGACAGCGGCGTGCAATGCCGTTCCTTCCATAACGGGTTTAAAACCTTCTATAACCGCGACGACGTACACCGTTCGTTTGGATTTGAGAGCCTTACGGATATGTACGATATGGCGAGAATGGCGCAGGACGATTATAACAACGGTTTGACGGACAAAATCACGTTTACCAACTATATGAAACGTGGCGAACGTAACCTTGACTCCGAAATGATCGAAGTATGCAAAGACGAAATGTTCCCTACGGACAAGCGTTTTTACACCTATATCACGACGATCACGATGCACGGGATCTATTACGACCGCGACAATTTGGACGTGCATGATCAAAGATTGCGCGGAGTGCTCGGCGACCGTATGCCCGATCCCGAAGACGAAGATCTGAAAGACGATTTGCTCTATCATTATATGACGGCGGCGATGGAATTTGAAGTGGCGATAACCAAAATGATGGACGAGCTTGCTACCCGCCCCGACAACCGCACGGCAGATCCCAACGATACATTGCTGGATAATACGACGATTGTCATTTTCGGCGACCATAACGCGTATTATCATTCGCTTAGTAAATACGTCAAGGATATTTACGATTACGACACCGAAAAACGTTACACCGATCTTTACAACGTGCCCCTTATGATCTACGACGAAAAATTGACGGCGGCGGTTGCCAAAGCGGAAAACGGCGGTGGCGCGGATATGACGATTGACAAATTCACCTGCACGGCGGATATCGCGTCTACGATTTTGGATTTGCTCGGTATTCATTATTACGAAAATCTGTATTACGGCACGTCGGTATTCAGCGACAAAGCGTCCGTGCTGTATTCGCGCGCATACGACACGTTTATCGGCAGCGGGATCGTGGGCAAGAGCGTCAATAACCTGCTCTATCAGCATCCCAACGCGGACGTGGCAACGTATAAGGCAACGGCGGTAAAGCTTGTAGAGAAGATTAAATATTGCGATTATATCTATAAGCAGAACTATTTTGGCAACGAAGAAAATATGCAGTTGTATCGGCAAAAAATGGCGGAAATCAACGCGTAAAATTTGCGTGGTATAGGAGATAAGCAAATGAAAAAGAAATGGTTTTTGGGTGTATTGGCGATTGCGATGACGGCGGCAACGTCGTTTGGCGTCAGCGCGTGCGGCGATAAGGGCGGCAACGGTAACGGCAGTAGTAGCGGCTCTTTGGGCGAAATTTCTTCGTCTGTGGAAGAAAGTTCAAGCGAATTGATCGAAGACAGCTCCGAAGAAGATAGTTCCGTTGAAGTAGGAGATAGTTCTGAAGAAGTAGTGGATAGCTCGTCGGAAGAAGTTGTAG